>JBQGCR010000921.1:0-2751 GCA_052038585.1 Kineosporiaceae bacterium | reverse complement strand
CGAGTCCTCGTCGCCGAAGAGGAACTCCGCGAGCGCCTTGGCGAGCTCGGTCTTCCCGACGCCCGTGGGGCCGGCGAAGATGAACGACCCGCCGGGGCGCTTGGGGTCCTTGAGGCCGGCCCGCGTGCGGCGGATGGCCTGCGACAGGGCCTTGATGGCGTCGTTCTGCCCGATGATGCGCTTGTGGAGCTCGTCCTCCATGCGCAGCAGGCGGGACGACTCCTCCTCGGTCAGCTTGAAGACCGGGATGCCGGTCGCCGTGGCGAGGACCTCGGCGATGAGCTCCTCGTCGACCTCGGCGTTGACGTCCATGTCGCCGGCCTTCCACTGCTTCTCGCGCTCGGCCTTGGCCGCGAGCAGCTTCTTCTCGGCGTCGCGCAGCGAGGCGGCCTTCTCGAAGTCCTGCGCGTCGATCGCGGACTCCTTGTCGCGCCGCGTCTGCGCGATCTTCTCGTCGAACTCCCGCAGGTCCGGCGGCGCCGTCATCCGGCGGATGCGCAGGCGCGCGCCCGCCTCGTCGATGAGGTCGATCGCCTTGTCCGGCAGGAACCGGTCGTGGCCGTACCGGTCGGCGAGCGTCGCGGCCGCGACGAGGGCGCCGTCGGTGATCGAGACCCGGTGGTGCGCCTCGTACCGGTCGCGCAGGCCCTTGAGGATCTCGATGGCGTGCGCGAGCGTCGGCTCCTGCACCTGGATCGGCTGGAAGCGCCGCTCGAGGGCCGGGTCCTTCTCGACGTGCTTGCGGTACTCGTCGAGCGTCGTCGCGCCGATCGTCTGGAGCTCGCCGCGGGCGAGCATCGGCTTGAGGATGCTGGCGGCGTCGATCGCGCCCTCGGCGGCACCGGCCCCGACGAGGGTGTGGATCTCGTCGATGAACAGGATGATGTCGCCGCGGGTGCGGATCTCCTTGAGGACCTTCTTCAGCCGCTCCTCGAAGTCACCGCGGTAGCGGCTGCCGGCGACGAGCGCGCCGAGGTCGAGGCTGTAGAGCTGCTTGTCCTTGAGCGTCTCCGGGACCTCGCCGCGGATGATCTGCTGGGCCAGGCCCTCGACGACGGCCGTCTTGCCGACGCCGGGCTCGCCGATGAGGACCGGGTTGTTCTTGGTCCTGCGGGACAGGACCTGCATGACCCGCTCGATCTCCTTCTCGCGCCCGATGACCGGGTCGAGCTTGCCCTCGCGCGCGGCCTGCGTGTAGTTGCGGCCGAACTGGTCGAGGACGAGGGAGCCGGCCGGGGTGCCCTCCGCGGGACCGCCGGACGTCGCGGGCTCCTTGCCCTGGTAGCCGGAGAGCAGCTGGATGACCTGCTGCCGCACCCGGTTGAGGTCCGCGCCGAGCTTGACGAGCACCTGGGCGGCGACACCCTCGCCCTCGCGGATGAGCCCGAGCAGGATGTGCTCGGTCCCGATGTAGTTGTGGCCGAGCTGCAGCGCCTCGCGCAGCGACAGCTCCAGCACCTTCTTCGCGCGCGGCGTGAAGGGGATGTGGCCGGACGGGGCCTGCTGCCCCTGGCCGATGATCTCCTGGACCTGCTCGCGGACCGCGTCGAGGGAGATGCCGAGGGACTCCAGCGCCTTGGCGGCGACACCCTCCCCCTCGTGGATCAGGCCGAGGAGGATGTGCTCGGTGCCGATGTAGTTGTGGTTGAGCATCCTGGCCTCCTCCTGGGCCAGGACAACGACACGGCGGGCGCGGTCGGTGAACCTCTCGAACATCTGCGCTCCTCGCGTGCGGTCGGGCAGGGGACCGGGAGTCCTCCGCTGACCTTGTCGATGCTATCCCCGGGGTCCGACGAAGCGGCGGGTCCGGCCGGATCCTCCAGCCGGGCAGCTCGTCGTCCCCCATCCTTACCAATGCCTCGGGCAACGGTGACCTGCACTTTCGTGTTCCTGCCCACGCAGTCGGGCATTCACCGTTCGCTGCTGGCTGAACCCGCTCAGCGGGTGCGGCGGCCGCGGCGGCGGCGCACGACCCCGGTGACGCCGCCGACGAGCCGTCCGCCGAGCCCCGTCCGGCCCGACCCGAGCCGCGTCACGTCCGCGGCCCGGGGGCCGGCGGGGACGTCGCGCGGCAGGCTGCGGGCCGAGACGAGCCAGGTCGGCAGCCCGAGGAGCCCGAGCACCGCGGCGAGCCGCTCGGACTCGAAGACGCTCTCCGGGTCGAGCCACTCGGCGAGGCGCTCCTCGAGCTGGGAGACCACCTCGTGGTCGCCGCCGCGTCCGCACGCGCCCGCGTAGTCCCGGGCGTGCCAGGCGCCCTCGGGCTCGCCGAACACGTCCTCGTCGTCCGGCGCGAGGGCGGAGGGGTCGGAGACGTAGCGCCCGAGGTCGCGGTCGCCGTCCCACATCTGCAGGACGAGCAGGCGGTCGCCGGTCACCTCGGCGGCCAGCACCGCCGTGCCCAGCCGGACGGCGACCTCGGCGGCCGTCGCGAAGAGGTCGCGCCGGTCCCCCGCGACGACGCCGCCCGGCTCGGCCGCGACGACGACGACCCAGCCGTCCTCGTCCGGCCCGCAGAACCCCGTGACCCGCAGCTCGGCGAGCAGCGGGAGCAGCGCCTCGCGCGTCGTGCGCACGACGGCGCCGGCGTACGACCAGCCGGCCGGACCGCTGTCCCCCGGCGGCGGGACGAGGGGGTACGTCACGGGAGAAGCGTAGGAGAAACCCCCTCCCCCCACCCGGGGGGCGACAACGAGGGCCACGCCGGCCGCAAACAAGAAGGTCTATACTAAGACGACCGCCGCGGGGACA
>JBQGCR010000920.1:0-4448 GCA_052038585.1 Kineosporiaceae bacterium | reverse complement strand
AGCGCGAGGGCGCCGCCGGCGGAGTGCCCGACGACGACGCTGCGGGAGCCGTCGAGGCCGTGCGCGGGGGCGACGTCGGCGAGCAGGTCCGCGGCCGCCGCGACGTCCTCGTACGTGCCGGGCCAGCCCCCGTCGCCGTGCGGGCCCTCGCCGACCCCGCGGTAGTCGACGTTCCACACCGCCCACCCGTGGGCGAGGAGGTCGTCGACGACGAGCCCCTCGAGGGAGCGGTCGTAGCGGGCACGCCAGTAGCCGCCGTGGACGACGACGGCGACGCGCCCGGTCGCGGCGTCGTCGGCGGGCAGGTGCAGGTCGCACACCTGCGCCCGGTGCGGTCCGTACGGGACGGTCCGCGCCGGGCGTGACGTGCCCGCGGTCAGGCCGGGGATCCCGAAGAGCATGCCCTCATGGGACCACGCGGTCAGGTGTCGAGGCGCCCGCCCCGCATGGCGACGGTCCAGCCGACGACGACGAGGTTGGTCAGCAGGAGCAGGACGGCGGCGTAGCCGAGGGAGAGCAGGTGGACGTCGATCGTGCGCCTCTTCGCCGCGCACACGGTGTCGCAGGCGTCGGCGGCCTGCCGGGGCAGCGCGGCCTGCGCGGCGCGGCCGGCCGCGCTGGCGGGGACCTGGGAGAGGTCGTCGTGCCCGCCGCCGTGAGCGGTCTCGATGAGCCGGGCCTGGAGCCGGTAGTCGACGACCGCGGTCGCGCCCACCGTGGCGACGCCGACTGCCGTGCCGGCGACGACGACGAGCAGGCATGCCGCGACCACGTGCCGGGTGCGGTGCAGGGCCGGCCCGAACCGGCGGTGGGCCAGCGCGAGCGCCCCGGCGACCGCGAGCGCGTGCACCGGCAGGAGCAGGAGCGACTGCGTCACCCAGGTGAGGAACGGCCCCTGGGACCGCTCGATCGCCCCGACCGAGCCCTCGAGCGAGACGGCCCAGAAGTCGTCGACGAGGGACAGCCCCAGGGCGAGCGCGAGGACGCACGTCCACCACCGGGTGCTGCGCGGCCCGCTCCGGGCGCGGGCCTGCGCCGCCGCGGGCGCCCGCTCCTCGAGCAGGCTCACGGGACGATCTCCCAGCCGAACATCATCGCGTGGTCCTCGTGGGCGAGGTTGTGGCAGTGCGCGACGTACGGGCCGACGAAGTCGCGGAAGCCGCGGTAGACGACGACGGACTCGCTCGGGTCGAGCGCGATGAGGTCCTCGCGGGAGTTGTCCTCGGGGTGGTTGCGGTCCGGCCGCGTCACGTCCTTGCCGTTGCGCATGACGGTGCGGTGCTCCTCCATGTGGAGGTGGAAGGGGTGCACCCAGCCGCCGCCGCCGTTGCGGATCTCCCACAGCGCGAACGAGTTCTTCTTCATCGCGGCGAGCGGGGTGGCGCCGGCGGGGTTCTTCTTGCTCTTGGCGACCACGGTCGGGTCGAACTGCTTGCCGTTGATCAGCCACTCGGTCTCGCCGCCGACGCTGCCGCGCTGCACCTCGAAGATGAGCCGGTTGCTCATCATCGACTTCCACGTCGCGGGCAGCGGCGGGATCGGGCGCAGCATCGTGCCGGGGACGACGGCGCTGTTGTCCTCCGGCATGTCCGGGCCGTCGATGACGATCTTCAGCACGGGCACCTTGTACGCCGGGTCGGGCAGGCTGCGCGAGGAGTTCGTCCACATGCGGCCGTCGGGCATCTTCATCGTGTCCGTCAGGTAGATGACGTCGCCGTCGGACGTCGGGGTGCCGTCCATGTAGCGGCTGAAGTCGACGACCATCTCGCGGCGCTTCGCCGGCCACAGCTCGAACGTGTCGCGCTCGAAGGCCTGCGGGACCAGGCCGCCGTCCGAGGCGACCTCGAGGAACCGCATGCACTGCTGGCCGTCGGGGATCCGGTACTGCCCCTGCAGCTCGGTGCCGGTGAGGCCGAGGTCGACGGCCGACGTCGGGCCCTGCGACGAGCTCATGAGCGACAGCTCGTAGATCCGGGCGATCGACGCGTCGAGGAAGCGCAGCCGGTACCGGCGGCGCTTGACGTGCAGCGTCGGGTAGGCGACGCCGTTGACGGTGAAGATGTCGCCGACGAAGCCGTGGTTGGGGAAGTGCTTGTAGAAGCTTGTGCCCCACCACTCCGGGTGGGTGCCCGGGTTGCGCACGCCCTCGAACTCGCCGTCGTGGATGTCCTTGTGCATCGTGCGGCCGTCGTCGAGGCGCACGTCGTAGAGGGCCAGCGGGATGTCGTAGTCGACGTCGAAGGACCCGTCGGCGTTGTCGGTGCGCACGCCGGGCAGCCGGTAGCCCCGCGTCTCGTCGCCCATGTCGAGGTCGTCCTTCGGGTCGTAGATCGGGTAGAGCCCGACCATGCCCTTGTAGACGTTGGACCCCGTGTGGTCCATCCGGTGGTCGTGGAACCAGAAGAAGGTCTGCTTCTCCCGGTCGTCCCCGCCGGCCGGCCAGTTGAGGTAGAGGTTGTCGACCCACTCGCCGGGCCGGTAGCCGAAGTGCTTGGGGCCGTAGCGCATCGAGTAGTGCGGGTTGCCGTCGCTCTCCGGCGCGGTGTGGGCGTTGTGCAGGTGGGTGAGGAAGGACCGGTCCGGTGCGCCGAAGTCCTGCGAGTCGAGGCCGAGCGGGTTCTCGTGCAGCCGGTTCACGAACCGGACGAGCACGGGGCGGCCGTACTCGGCGTTGATCCGCGGACCGGGGAACGTGCCGTTGAAGGCCCAGACCGTGCTGGGCGGCAGGGTGCGCTCGGTGCCGGGTGCGTAGACGGTGCCGGCCGCGTCGAACGACGGCGCGGGCTGGCCCAGGCTGTCGATGGGACGCACCCTCGACGTCGTGAAGGAGTGCTGCGCCACCTGGAGGTCGATCTTGTAGACGATCGGGTCGGGGTAGCCGATCTGCCGCGGCCAGATCTGGTGGGCCTGGTTGCGCAGGGAGTTCTGCTCTCCCGCACCGCCTCCGGGCTTGTGGTCCCACGAGTCGACCTCGGCCTGCGGCGCCGGGGCGAGCGCCTTGGGGATCGGCAGGGCGTCCTTGAACGGCTCGAGGATGAGCGGGCTCGTGGGGAACGCCTCGGTGTAGATGGCGCCCGACCAGGCGATCGACGCGGCGCTGAAGATCCCGTCCGGGCTGTTCAGGCCGCGGGCCTCGAGAGACGGCTCGGCGACGACCCGGGCCGCGCCGACCCCGGCGACGGCGGTCGTCGCGGCCCCGAGCCGCAGGAGCATGCGGCGGGTCACCGACCCCGCGTCGGTGCCCTCGAGCTCGTCCGCGACGCGGCCGAGCAGCTGGTCGGTGAGGTCCTCGCGGACGACCTCGATCCCGGTCCCCGTGGTGTCGCCGTTCTCCCGCACAGACATCCGTCCGCCCTCCCGTCGACCCGGCGCCGGTCACGCCGGGGTCCTGGACCCGGCCTGGCCGCCGGGCACCGCCCTCCGGCAGTGATCGTGGACCAGCGGGTCCGTGGGGCGTCAGCCGAGCACGGGGGGTGAAACCGGCGAATGTTGGGGTGTCGGTCCGGTCACCGTCGGCAACCCGCCGGACGATTCCCGAACCGGCAGTCCGCGGTCCGGGCGTCAGCCGGCGAGGTGGCCCCAGCGGTCCTGCAGGTCCCGCCACGTCCCCTGCGCGACGACCCGCCCGCCCACGAGGACGACGACGTGGTCGGCCAGGACGAGCGCCGCACGCTTGGACGTCGACCCGACGACGGTGACGCCGCGCTCGCGCAGCGCCCGCCACAGCTCGAGCTCGGTCGTGACGTCGAGCGCGGACGAGACGTCGTCGGCGACGAGCAGCTCCGTGCGTGGGGCGAGCGCCCGGGCGAGGGCGAGCCGCTGGAGCTGCCCGCCGGACAGCCGGGTCCCCTTGTGCCCGATGCGCAGCGCGAGACCCTCCTCCGGGGCGGACCGCCCGGCCGCCGCCGGCACGGGGGCGCCGGCACCGACGAGCTCGCGGGACGACGTCGCGACGAGGGCGAGGTCGTGGTGCAGCTGCGCCGCCGTCACCGCGTCGTCGGCGTCGACGTCGTGGCCGAGCCGGATGTTCTCCGCGACGGTGCCGGAGAGCACCCGCGGCAGCTGGGCGACGTACCCGACCTGGTTCGGGCGCAGGAACCGCTCCGGGAGGTCGACGGTGGCCCCGTTCCAGCGCAGCTCCCCGGTGGAGTGGACGATCCCCGCGAGCGCGCGCAGCAGCGAGGACTTGCCCGACCCGACCGGGCCGACGACGAGGACGAGCTGTCCCGCGCGCACCGTGAGGTCGACGTCGTGCGCCCCGACCGTGCCGTCCTCGTGCACGGCGCCGAAGCCGGCGAGGTCGAGCCGGCGCAGCGGCGTCCGCGGCGCCGCCGGGGGAGCCGGGGCGGTGCCGGCCGCGAGGTCGACGCCGGGCACGGGCGCCGAGTACGCCGACGTCCCCGCCATCGCGACGGTGCGGCGCGTCCAGACCCGGGCCGACGGCAGCT
>JBQGCR010000919.1:0-2737 GCA_052038585.1 Kineosporiaceae bacterium | reverse complement strand
GGCGGCCGCCGCGGCGCGCGCCGGGGCGCGGGCACCGACGCCGACGCGCACCTGCGGCTCGCCCACGCGCTGCGCGTCCTCGCCCGGCGGGAGGTGCTGCGCCTGCTCGCCACGCCCCGGGCGCTGCTGCGCGCGATGGTGCTCCTGCCCCTGCTCACGTGCCTGCTCACCGCGTGGGCCGCGAGCCGGGGACTGGCCGGGACGCCAGCGGACCCCAACATGATGCAGGGCGCGGCGCTGTCCGTGATCGTCACGTGCACGACGTTCTTCGCCATGGCGACGTCGTTCTCGACGATCGTCGGCGAGCGGGACGTCATCGGCCGCGAGCACCGCTGGGGCGTCCCGGCGGTCGCCGTCGTCCTGGCCAAGCTCGCGGTCCTCCTGCCCGTCGTCGTCGTCCAGGCCCTCGTCACCGTCTCGGCGTACCTCGCCGTGCGGCCCGGGCCGGACGCCCCGCTCGAGGCCGTCGGCCCGCTGACGCCCGGGCCGTGGCCGGTGCTCGCGACGAGCCTGGCCCTGCTCGGGGTGTCCTCGATGGCCCTCGGCCTGCTCGTCAGCGCGTCGTCGCGCACGCTCGAGCGGGCGATCGTCCTGCTCATGTCCTGCGTCGCCGTCCTCGTCGTCCTCACGGGCCTGCTCATCCCGCTCGGCGACCCGCAGGACGTCGGCGGGCACACCCTGTCCGCCGCCTCGACGGTCGCGCCGACGCGCTGGGGGACGGCGGCGGTCGCCGCCTACCTCGGCTACGTGCCGAACCCGGCCCCCGGCGCGCCCCCCGGGGACACCTCGCTCCTCGACCCGCTGTGGACGCAGGACGCGCAGCACCTCGTGACCGCGTGGCTCGTCATGGCCGCGCTCGCCCTGCTCTACGCAGGGTGCGCGGCCCGGCTGCTCGTCGTCCAGGGACGCCGCCGCCGCTGAGCCACCGTCCTGGAAGTTGATCACACCGGGTGACGACGAGACCCGGCCGGACCGTAGACAGCGTGTGCAACTGCCCGTACAACTATGCGTGACCCAGCCAGTTACACCCATCTGGAGACCGGAAGGAGGCTCGGCGTGCTGCTCGCGGAGCACCCCCGGTCCCGGCCGTGGGCCGGTCTGGTCACGCTGACGCCGCCGGCCGGCGCCCCCCTCGAGCTGTGGTGGGCGCCGACGGACCTGCCCGCGCACGTCCTCGCGACGCTGCGCGCCGACGTCGACGACGCCACGGCGGCCCGCGCCGCGACGTTCGTCCGCCGCGAGGACGCCGCCCGGACCTTCGCGGCGCACGCGCTCCTGCGTCGGGTGCTCGCGCCGCGGCTGGGCACGACGCCGGCCGCCGTCCCGCTCGGGCGCAGCTGCGGGCGGTGCGGCGCGACCGACCACGGCGCGCCCGTCGTCCTCGCGGGGCCCGACGCCCCGGAGGTCTCCCTCGCCCACGCCGGCACCCTCGCCGTCGTCGCCGTCGCCCCGGCGGGCCGCCGCGTCGGCGTCGACGTCGAGCGCGTCCTGCCGAACCGGGGCTGGTCCGGGGCGTTCCGCGGGCTGCTCACCGAGTCCGAGCGGCTCGCCGCCCGCGCGAGCGGGGACCCCGACGCCGCGTGGCTGCGGGCGTGGACCGGCAAGGAGGCGCTGACCAAGGCCACCCGCCGCGGCCTCGAGGACGACACGTGCCGGATCGAGGTCCTCTCCGCCCGGACCGTCGCCGACGGGTGGTGGCAGGTCCGGCGCCCCGACGGGGCCGGCCGCGCCCTGCTCGCCTTCCCCCGGCTCGGCGGACCCGCCCCCGACCGTCCCGACCATCCCGTGCACCCCGAGCACCAGGCGGCCGTCGCCGTCCTCGACCCCGTGCTCGACCGCCCGACCGACCTCCCGAGGAGCACGCAGTGACGACGACGACCCCCGCCGCCCTGGGCTCGGCCTTCGGCGCCAGCGGCCTGCAGCCCGAGGTGCGCCTGGAGACCCTCGACGTCCACCTCGACCGGTGGGCGCGCGAGCGTCCGGACGTCGTCGCCCACACCTTCCTCGACTACCTCGCCTCGGCGGACGACGAGCCGGTCGTGCGGACCCTCACCTGGCGCGAGCTCGCCGTGGCCTCGCGCGCCACGGCGGCGCTCCTGCAGCAGACGACGGTGCCCGGGGACCGCGTCGCGATCCTCGCCGCCTCCGGCCCGGAGTACGTCGTCGCCTTCCTCGGCGCCCTGCGCGCCGGCGCCGTGGCCGTCCCGCTGTTCTCCCCGGACCTCTACGGCCACGGCGAGCGCCTCGACCTCGTGCTCGCGGACTGCCGGCCGGCGGCGGTGCTGACGACGACGCCCACCCTCGACGCCGTCGAGCGCTGCCTCGCCGGGGTCGACGCCCACCCCCGCGCCGTCCCCCCCGAAGTGTGCGTCGACGACCTGCTCGGCGAGGCGGGCGAGGCGCTCGCCGAGGCGTTCGTGCCCGTCCCGCTCGACCTCGACGCGCTCGCCTACCTCCAGTACACCTCCGGCTCCACCCGCACCCCGGCCGGCGTCGCGCTGAGCCACCGCAACCACGTCGTCAACGCGTGGCAGATCATCCACGCGCACACCGTGGTCGAGCAGTCCACGGCCGTCACCTGGCTGCCGCTGTTCCACGACATGGGGCTCATGCTCGGCGCGATCGGCCCGGTCGTCGCCGGCATCCCGTCCGTCGTCATGGACCCCGTCTCGTTCGTCCTGCGGCCGGCCCGCTGGATCCGGGCCATCGGCTCGTACCCGAAGGTCATCACCGCCGG
>JBQGCR010000918.1:0-4152 GCA_052038585.1 Kineosporiaceae bacterium | reverse complement strand
GACGACGACGACCGTTCGGCGGCTTACCGGCGGGTTCCCCTTGACGACTCGCAGGGGGCGGGCCATGCTCGGCGTGCCGGCCTGCGCGCCGGGGACGCCGTGAGCCGCCCGGGAGGGTGGAGCTCCGGCAGCTTCCCCCGGGGGCCGGGTGACCGCGCCCGCGGGGGTTTGAGGGCCCGGGCGTTGGGCGACTTTACATAGTTGTGCCTCAGCGGTAGCCTGTCGCTTTGCCGTGTCTTGTTCTCCGCCCGGGCTGACCAGTCGGGGAACTCGTCATGCGCCCGAAACGCCCGCAGGCCCGTGGAAGGACCCCTCTTGGCAGCCTCGCGCTCCGCGTCCGTAACCGGTTCCACCACTCGGACGGCATCTGGCCGTATCTCATTCGCAAAGATCCGCGAGCCGCTGGAGGTCCCGAACCTCCTCGCGCTGCAGACGGAGAGCTTCGACTGGCTCCTCGGCAACACCAGGTGGCAGGACCGCGTGTCCGCCGCCGTGGAGGCCGGCCGCCAGGACGTCCCGACGACCTCGGGCCTGGAGGAGATCTTCGAGGAGATCTCCCCGATCGAGGACTTCTCGGGGTCGATGTCCCTGTCGTTCCGGGACCACCGGTTCGAGCCGCCCAAGTACTCGATCGACGAGTGCAAGGAGCGGGACATGACCTTCGCCGCCCCGCTCTTCGTGACGGCCGAGTTCATGAACACGACGACCGGTGAGATCAAGAGCCAGACGGTCTTCATGGGCGACTTCCCGCTCATGACCGACCGCGGCACCTTCGTCATCAACGGCACCGAGCGCGTCGTCGTCTCCCAGCTCGTCCGCTCCCCGGGCGTGTACTTCGAGCGCATCGCCGACAAGACCTCCGACAAGGACGTCTACACGGCCAAGATGATCCCGAGCCGCGGCGCCTGGCTCGAGTTCGAGATCGACAAGCGCGACATGGTCGGCGTGCGCATCGACCGCAAGCGCAAGCAGTCGGTCACGGTGCTGCTCAAGGCCCTCGGCTGGTCCGAGGCGCAGATCCTCGAGGAGTTCGGCGACGTCGAGTCGATGCGCGCCACGCTCGAGAAGGACCACACCGCGGGGCAGGACGAGGCGCTCCTGGACATCTACCGCAAGCTGCGTCCGGGCGAGCCCCCGACGCGCGAGGCGGCCCAGACGCTCCTGGACAACCTCTACTTCAACCCCAAGCGCTACGACCTCGCCAAGGTCGGCCGCTACAAGCTCAACAAGAAGCTCGGCAGCGACAAGCCGCTGAGCGACAGCGTCCTGACGATCGACGACATCGTCTCGACGATCCGCTTCCTCGTCACGCTGCACGCCGGCGGCACCTCCATGCCCGGCACGCGCAACGGCGAGGCCGTGGACCTGCGCGTCGAGGTCGACGACATCGACCACTTCGGCAACCGCCGTCTGCGCACGGTCGGCGAGCTCATCCAGAACCAGGTCCGCACGGGCCTGTCCCGGATGGAGCGCGTCGTCCGGGAGCGGATGACGACGCAGGACGTCGAGGCGATCACGCCGCAGACGCTCATCAACATCCGCCCCGTCGTGGCCTCCATCAAGGAGTTCTTCGGGACGAGCCAGCTCTCGCAGTTCATGGACCAGACCAACCCGCTGTCCGGCCTGACGCACAAGCGGCGTCTGTCCGCGCTCGGCCCCGGTGGTCTGTCCCGTGAGCGGGCCGGCTTCGAGGTCCGCGACGTCCACCCGTCGCACTACGGCCGCATGTGCCCGATCGAGACGCCCGAGGGCCCGAACATCGGCCTCATCGGCTCGCTCGGCACGTTCGCGCGGATCAACCCGTTCGGCTTCGTCGAGACCCCGTACCGCCGGGTCACCGAGGGTGTCGTCACCGACACCATCGACTACCTCACGGCGGACGAGGAGGACGAGCACGTCATCGCGCAGGCCAACGCGCCGCTCGCCGAGGACCAGACGTTCGCCGAGGACCGCGTCCTCGTGCGCCGCAAGGACGGGGAGATCGACTACGTCACCCCCGACGAGGTCGACTACATGGACGTCTCGGCCCGGCAGGTCTGGTCCGTGGCGACGTCGATGATCCCGTTCCTCGAGCACGACGACGCCAACCGCGCCCTCATGGGCTCGAACATGATGCGCCAGGCCGTCCCGCTGCTGCGGGCCGAGGCCCCGCTCGTCGGCACCGGCATGGAGCTGCGGGCCGCGGTCGACGCCGGCGACGTCGTCGTCGCGACCCAGCCGGGCGTCGTGTCCGAGGTCAGCGCGGACGCCGTCACGGTCATGAACGACGACGGCACGCACTCGACGTACCGGATCGCGAAGTTCCGCCGGTCCAACCAGGGCACGTCGTACAACCAGCGCGTCCTCGTCGACGAGGGCGACCGCGTCGAGGTCAACAGCCCGCTCGCGGACGGCCCCTCGACCGACAAGGGCGAGATGGCGCTGGGCAAGAACCTGCTCGTCGCGTTCATGTCGTGGGAGGGCCACAACTACGAGGACGCGATCATCCTCTCCCAGCGCCTGGTGCAGGACGACGTCCTCTCCTCGATCCACATCGAGGAGCACGAGGTCGACGCCCGCGACACCAAGCTGGGCCCCGAGGAGATCACGCGGGACATCCCGAACGTCGCCGAGGAGGTCCTCGCCGACCTCGACGAGCGCGGCATCATCCGGATCGGCGCCGAGGTCGTCCCCGGCGACATCCTCGTCGGCAAGGTCACGCCCAAGGGCGAGACCGAGCTGACGCCGGAGGAGCGGCTCCTGCGCGCCATCTTCGGCGAGAAGGCCCGCGAGGTCCGCGACACCTCCCTCAAGGTGCCGCACGGCGAGTCCGGCACGGTCATCGGCGTCAAGGTCTTCGACCGCGACGAGGGCGACGAGCTGCCCCCGGGCGTCAACCAGCTCGTCCGGGTGTACGTCGCCCAGAAGCGCAAGATCACCGACGGCGACAAGCTCGCCGGCCGCCACGGCAACAAGGGCGTCATCTCCAAGATCCTGCCCGTCGAGGACATGCCGTTCCTCGAGGACGGGACGCCGGTGGACGTCGTCCTCAACCCGCTCGGCGTGCCGAGCCGGATGAACGTCGGCCAGGTCCTCGAGACGCACCTCGGCTGGGTCGCCTCGCGCGGCTGGGAGGTCGAGGGGAGCCCGGAGTGGGCTGCGGCCCTGTCCGACGACGCGCGCAGCGCGCCGGCCGGCACCCGGGTCGCCTCGCCGGTCTTCGACGGCGTCAAGGAGGCCGAGATCATCGGCCTGCTCGACTCGACGACGAAGACCCGCGACGGCGTGCGCCTCATCGACGGCTCGGGCAAGGCCCGGCTGTTCGACGGCCGCACGGGCGAGCCGTTCCCGGCGCCGATCTCGGTCGGCTACATGTACATCCTGAAGCTGCACCACCTCGTCGACGACAAGATCCACGCGCGGTCCACGGGTCCCTACTCGATGATCACGCAGCAGCCGCTCGGTGGTAAGGCGCAGTTCGGCGGCCAGCGCTTCGGCGAGATGGAGGTGTGGGCCCTCGAGGCCTACGGCGCCTCCTACGCGCTCCAGGAGCTGCTGACGATCAAGTCCGACGACGTGCTCGGCCGCGTCAAGGTCTACGAGGCGATCGTCAAGGGCGAGAACATCCCCGAGCCGGGCATCCCGGAGTCCTTCAAGGTCCTCATCAAGGAGATGCAGTCGCTGTGCCTCAACGTCGAGGTGCTCTCCAGCGACGGCATGTCCATCGAGATGCGTGAGACCGACGAGGACGTCTTCCGGGCGGCCGAGGAGCTCGGGATCGACCTGTCCCGGCGCGAGCCGAGCTCGGTCGAAGAGGTCTGAGCACCGAAGAATCCGCGAAGCGCATTCTTCGGTGCAGGTCAGGGCAGTCGGGCGGAGCCCGTCCGACTGCCCTGACCTCAGCCCCGTGAACAACAGCACCAACCCTCCAACCAGGAGAGCAGGTAGCACGACGTGCTAGATGTGAACTTCTTCGACGAGCTGCGTATCGGCCTCGCCACCGCGGAGGACATCCGCCAGTGGTCCCACGGCGAGGTGAAGAAGCCCGAGACCATCAACTACCGCACCCTCAAGCCCGAGAAGGACGGCCTCTTCTGCGAGAAGATCTTCGGCCCCACCCGGGACTGGGAGTGCTACTGCGGCAAGTACAAGCGCGTGCGCTTCAAGGGCATC
>JBQGCR010000917.1:0-5214 GCA_052038585.1 Kineosporiaceae bacterium | reverse complement strand
TGGCCGACCGCGCAGATCGCCGTCATGGGCGCCGAGGGCGCGGCGTCGGTGCTGCACGCCCGCCAGCTCCGGCAGGCCGAGCACGAGGGTCGCGGGGCGGCCGAGCGCGAGCGGCTCGTCCAGGAGTACCGCGAGCAGTTCGCCAACCCCTACGTCGCCGCCGAGCGCGGCTACGTCGACCAGGTCGTCGCGCCGCGCGAGACCCGGCTCCAGGTGGCGAACGCGCTGCGCCTGCTGCGTGGCAAGCGGTCCCCGCGACCTGACAAGATCCACGGCAACATCCCGCTGTAGACCCCTGCCGGACCGACCCCGCCCCCGACCCCTGGACGTGACCATGCGACGCCGTCGTCTGCTGTCCCTGCTCGGATCCGCCGCCCTCACCGCGGGTCTCGCCGTCGCCGTGCCCACCACCGGGGCGCAGGCGGCGGTCGGCACGGCGGCCGACAGCGGTGCCCGCGTCGTCTCCGAGACCCGCGTCGACGCCCGGACGATCGACATCGTCGTCGACTCCCCCGCGCTGCGGGGGCGGGCGTCCGTGCGGCTGCTCCTGCCGCGGGACTGGGCGGCGCAGCCGACCCGCAAGTGGCCCGAGGTGTGGCTCTTCCACGGCGCGAACGAGCCGAAGGACTACCAGTCCTGGACGTACTTCACCAACGTCGAGAAGCTCCTCGCGGACAAGAACGTCCTCGCGGTGCTGCCCAGCGCCGGCAGCGCCGCGCTCTACAGCGACCCCGTGAGCCTGCTCGCCTTCGGCGGGTCGAAGTACGAGACGTTCCACACGAAGGAGCTGCCGCAGATCATCGCGCGCGGCTACCGCGGCAACGCCCAGCGCGTCGCCGTCGGCCTGTCGTCCGGCGGGATGGGCGCGGTGAAGTACACCGCGAGGTACCCCGGCATGTTCCGCGCCGCCGCGACCTTCAGCGGCCTGCTCGACACGTACGGCTCGCAGGCCGTCGTCGCGACGATCGAGACGCGGGCCCTCAAGCCGGTCGGCTGGACGTGGGGCTCCCCGCTGCTCGGGTTCGCGACGTGGCAGGCGAGCAACCCCGTCTCGCTCGTCGACCGGCTCGCCGGGGTACCGCTCTACGTGTCGTCCGGCAACGGCCAGAACGGCCCGCTCGACCCGGCCGGCTCGAGCGCCGACCTCGTCATCGAGCCCGCCGCGGACGCCTCGGCCCGCCGGTTCGTCGCCCTGGCCCAGGCCCGCGGCGTCCCCGTCGAGACCGACCTCTACGGCCCCGGCAAGCACTCCTGGCCCTACTGGCAGCGCGAGCTCTGGCGCGCCTGGCCCTTCGTCGCCCGCAACCTCAACCTCTGACGCCGGTCGACGCCCGACATCGAGATCAGGGGGTCGGGGCGGGGACGGCGGCGGAGCGCTGGGCCGGGACGTGCGGGACGACGTCGGCCGTCGGCGCGTCGAAGCGCTCGCGCAGGGCGGCGAGGCCCTCGGGCCCGACGGTCTCGTCCTCGAGCAGTTGCTCGACGAGGGCGTCGAACAGCGGGCGGTGCCGGACGAGCGCCGCGCGGGCCTCGTCGAGCGCGGTGACGAGCAGCTCGTCGACCACCTCGAGCACCTCGGCGGGGATCTCGCCCTCGACGAGCGGCCGGCTCACCAGGCCCAGGCGGGTCATGCCGTAGCGGGTCGCCATCGCCAGACCGAGGCGGGTCGCGCCCTCCAGGTCGCCCGAGGCGCCCTGGCTGTAGGACCCGTCGAGGAGGATCTCCTCCCCGGCGCGCCCGCCCATGCTCACCCGGAGGTTGGCCAGCGCCTGCTCGCGGGTGACGAACGCGTCGTCGGTGCCGGCCATCCACGTCGTCCCGCCGGAGACCCCGCGCGGCACGATCGTCACGGTGACGGGGTCCTGCGCGTCGGCCTCGGTGAGCGCGAGGACGGCGTGGCCGGCCTCGTGCCAGGCGGTGATCCGGCGGTCCCGCTCGGGGATGATCGCGCCGGTCCGGGCGCGGCCGAGGGCGGCGGTCGCGAGCGCCTCCTCGAAGCACGCGGCGTCGGCGGCGGGCAGGCGGCGCCGGCCCGCCTCGAGCGCGGCCTCGTTGACCAGGGCCTCGAGGTCGGCCCCGACGAGGCCGGGGGTGCGCCGGCCGAGGGCGACGAGGTCGACGTCGTCGGCGACGGGCACCCGGGCGGTGTGCACGGCGAGGATGTCGGCACGCCCGCGGGCGTCGGGCGCGGCGACCGTGACCTGCCGGTCGAAGCGGCGGGGGCGGGTCAGGGCGTCGTCGAGCGCGTCCGGACGGTTCGTCGCGGCGAGGACGACGACGCCGCTGCGCCCGTCGAAGCCGTCCATCTCGGTGAGCAGGGCGATGAGGGTCGAGTCGCGCTCGTCGGACGCGGAGTCCCGTCGCCCGCCGGAGCGCGCGCGGCCGACGGCGTCGACCTCGTCGATGAAGACGACGGCGCCGCCGTCCTTGGTCGCGGCCTCGCGGGCGTCGGCGAACAGCCGCCGCACCGCGCGCTTGCCCGTGCCGACGTACATGTCGGCGAAGTCCGCGCCGCTCGTGGCGAAGAACGGCACCTTGGCCTGGCCGGCGACGGCGCGGGCGAGCAGCGTCTTGCCGGTCCCGGGCGGGCCGGTGAGCAGGTAGCCGCGCGGCGTGCGGGCACCGGCCGCGGCGAACCGGTCGGGGTCGACGAGCAGGTCGGCGATCTCCGCGAGGTCCGCGACCGCCTCGGGGCAGCCCGCGACGTCGTCGAACGTCGTGTCCGGCACCTGCGACCGGCGGGTCCGCGACGCCGAGCCGGTGCCGTTCCACGCCCGCAGCCCGAGGAACAGCCCGGCGACGAGCAGGAGCGGCACGAGCACCCGGCTCACCGTCTCCGCCCACGGCGAGACCCCGGCGTCGGGGTCGACGTCCGTCGGCACCCGGGCGGCGACGAGCGCGGCCGTGAGGTCGCCGGCGTACGCCTGCGGGAACGCGCTCGTCACGTGCCGGCCGCCGTCGAGGGTGAGCTCGACCTCGCCGGCCGCGGCGTCGAGCCGCGCCCGCTCGACGTCGCCGGACCGGATCTGCTGCACCGCGCTCGTCAGGCCGACGCTCGCCGGCGGGGCGTCGGACGCGACGGCCGCGGCGACGGCGCCCCCGGCGACGGCGAGCACGACGGCGCCCGCGGCGACGAGCGTGCTGCGGCGGCGGGCGAACCGCCGGACGAGGGACGTGCCGGGCATGCGGGTCCTCCGAGGTGGTCGGCGGGTTCACCCGAACGGGTGAGCGTGCTCCCGCCTCGTGTCGGCGCCCGGGACGCCCGGCTTGAGCGCTGCGCCGGTCGACCCCGGGTCAGAGGACGACGACGACCTTGCCCCGCGCGTGCCCGGACCCCACGTGCTCGACCGCCTCGGCCGCCCGCTCCAGCGGGTACGTCCGGTCGACGACCGGCCGCAGGACGCCCTCGCCGGCCAGCCGGGCCACCTCGGCGAGGTCCGCCGGCGTCGTCGTCGCGACGAGCATCCGCAGCGTCTGCCGGGTGAAGGGGCTGAGCGCGGCGGCCTTCATGCCGCGCTGGAACCCGGCGAGCCAGCGCCCGGGCGCCCCGTCGCCGCCGACGACGACGAGCCGGCCCGTCTCGGTGAGCGCCTCGCGGAGCACGGGCAGCGGGCGGTTGCCGGCGGTGTCGACGACGGCGTCGAAGCGGACGCCGGCGTCGGTGATCTCGCTGCGCGCGTAGTCGACGACGTCGTGGGCGCCGAGCCCGCGCACGAGGTCGGCCTTCGTCGCGCTGCACACCCCGGTGACCTTCGCGCCGCGGGCGACGGCGAGCGCGGTGACCATCGCGCCGACGCCGCCGCCGGCCCCGAGCACGGCGACGTGGTCGCCCGCCTCGAGCCGGACGGCGCGCAGGGCGGCGAGCGCCGTGACGGCGGACGTCGGCAGCGCCGCGGCCTCCTCGAAGGACAGGCCCTCGGGGACCCGCACGAGCCGGTCGGCCCGCGGCCGGGCCAGCTCGGCGAAGGTCCCCGACGCGACGCCGAGGACGGCGTCCCCCGGCCGCAGGTCGGTCGCGACGTCGCCGACCTCCTCGACGACGCCCGCGAGGTCGTGCCCCGGGACGGCGACCCGCGGCCGCCGCAGGCCCGCGCCGAGCCGGGCGAGGTAGGGGACGCCCGTCGTCAGGTGCCAGACGCCGGGGTCGACCCCGGCGGCCCGGACCCGGACGACGACGCGTCCGCCGCCGGCGCGCGGCCGCGGGACGTCCTCGAGGCGGTAGGTGTCGGTCGGGGTGCCGTAGCGGTGCTGGACGACGGCTCTCACGGGTTCTCCTCGTAGCTGAAGACGTCCTCGACACGGGCGCCGAGGACGGCGGCGATCTGGAAGGCCACCTCGAGGGACGGCGAGTACTTCCCCTGCTCGATGGCGATGACGGTCTGCCGGGTGACCCCGAGCCGCCGGGCGAGCTCGGCCTGCGTGAGGTCCCCGCGCTCGGCCCGCAGCTCGCGGATGCGGTTGCGCACGCGGGTCGGCCTCACCATCCGACGAACCCCTCGCGGTAGGCGGCGAGGCGGGCCGCGGAGCCGACGACGGCGGAGAGGGTGAAGCCCAGGTACAGGGCGTTGCCGATCCACAGCTGGTCGACCCCGAGGGCGGCGAGGGCGAACGCCGCGATGCCGGCGAGGACGACGAACGCCGTCCCGACCCGCTCGCCGGCGCGGGCGATCTCGGTGTCGCGCAGGTCGGTGAGCACCTCGCCGTCGTCGCGGCGCCGGGCGCGCACCGACACCGTGATGTCGAGGACGACGGTGACGAGGACGGACACGGCGATCGCGACGAGCGCGGCCCGGACCCACCCGACGCCCGTCGTCAGGACGACGACGAGGTACCCCAGGTAGGTCAGGGCGCTCACCCCGCCGTAGACCCAGGCCCGCTGCTCCTCGAGCACCATCGCGCACCTCCGCCGACCGTCGTGATGTCAAGAATGTTTGACACCTCGGACCGTAGGGCCACGGCTCCGGCCGTGTCAAACATTCTTGACATCCGCTCGCCCGGGCGGCGGGTGTGACCTGCGTCGCCCGGCAGGAGGATTCGGTCGAAGCACCCGTACCGGGGCCGGTCCTGTGATGGGATCGAGCGCATGGCCGAACCCGCTCAGGCACCCGCCGTCGTCCGCACGCCCGGCACCACGACCGTCGGCGTCGTCGGCGCCGGCATCCTCGGGCTCGCGATCGCGCGCCGGCTCCAGCAGGTCATGCCCGGAGCCGAGGT
>JBQGCR010000916.1:0-2882 GCA_052038585.1 Kineosporiaceae bacterium | reverse complement strand
CGAGGGCCCGGCCGGCGGCGAGGCGGCGCTGCGCCCCGGCGGCCGCGAGGTCGTCGAGCGCCGCCTCGAGGCGGTCGGGGGCGGCGCCGGTCGAGCGCAGGAGGACGGCGCGCGCGTGGAGGGCGAGGACGTGGACGTCGGGCGGCGCCGCGGCGAGGCCGGGGACGGACTCCTCGAGCGCGGCGAGGGCCTCGCCGACCTCGGCGGTGCCCGCCAGGGACCGGACAGTGGCGAGGTCGGCCAGGCCGAACGCCTGCGCCGGGTCCTGCCCTGACCGTCGCCCCACCGGAGCACCCTAGCGCCTGTGGATGTTGCTCCCGGGGAGGCCGTCGTGCTGCCGTCGTCGGACCCGGCGGCTACGGTCACGCTCGTGAGCGATGCCGTCCCCGACGACGTGACCGACCAGCCGACCGAGCACCAGCGCGGCCCGGTGACCCTGCGCCGCGGCCAGGTCCCGGACTCCACGGCCGACCAGCGCCTGCTCGACCGCAGAGACCCCGCGGACTGGCTGCACCAGGACCCGTGGCGGGTGCTGCGGATCCAGGCCGAGTTCGTCGAGGGCTTCGGCGCGCTCGCCGAGCTCGGTCCGGCGATCAGCGTCTTCGGCTCGGCCCGGCTCGGCCGCGACACCCCGGAGTACGCGACCGGCGTCCGGCTCGGCAAGGCCCTGGTCGAGGCGGGCTTCGCCGTCATCACCGGCGGCGGCCCGGGGGCCATGGAGGCGGCGAACCGCGGCGCGTGCGAGGCCGGCGGCGTGTCCGTGGGGCTCGGGATCGAGCTGCCGCACGAGCAGGGCATGAACGCCTGGGTCGACCTCGGTGTCCACTTCCGCTACTTCTTCGCCCGCAAGACGATGTTCGTCAAGTACGCGCAGGGGTTCGTCGTCCTGCCCGGTGGCTTCGGGACGATGGACGAGCTCTTCGAGGCGCTGACGCTCGTCCAGACGCAGAAGGTGACGTCCTTCCCGATCGTCCTGCTCGGCACGCAGTTCTGGGGCGGGCTCGTCGACTGGGTCCGCGGCACGCTCGCGGACACGGGGAAGATCGGGCCGGCGGACGTCGACCTGCTCACCGTGACCGACGACGTCGACGAGGCCGTGGCCGCGGTCCGGCGCGGCGTGGGCTGAGCCGTGGCGGTCGTCTGCGTCTTCTGCGCGTCCTCGGAGCGGATCGACCCGCGGCACGTCGCGCTCGCCCGGGACCTCGGCGCCGCGCTCGCCGCGCGCGGGCACGACCTCGTCTCCGGCGGCGGCCGGGTCTCGATGATGGGGGCGGTCGCCGCGGCGGTCCGCGCCGGCGGCCGGCGCACGCTCGGCGTCATCCCCGAGGCGCTCGTCGGGATGGAGGTCGCCGACACCGACGCCGACGAGCTCGTCGTCACCGCCGACATGCGCGAGCGCAAGGGCCGGATGGACGCCGCGGCCGACGCGTTCGTCGCCCTGCCCGGCGGGATCGGCACCCTCGAGGAGCTCTTCGAGGTGTGGACCGCCCGCACCCTCGGCCTGCACGCCAAGCCCGTCGTCGTCTGCGACCCCGACGGCGTCTACGCCGGCCTGCGCGAGCTCGTCGCGACGCTCGCCGAGGGCGGCTTCGTCCGCCCGGAGGCGGCGGCCGAGCTCGTCTGGACCACCTCGGTCGGCGCGGCGCTCGACGCCGTCGAGGCGGGTCTCGCGGCGCCGTCGCCGGACACGGGCGCGGGCCCGGAGGAGCTGCTCGAGGCCGAGCTGTGAGCGACGTGCCGCCCGCCGGTGCGCCGCTGCGGCTCGGCGGGCGCACCTTCGACGGCGGCCGGGTCGTCCTCATGGCTGTCGTCAACCGCACGCCGGACTCGTTCTACCCCGGGGCTCGCCAGCACGACGACGACGTCGCCGCGCGGTCGGTCGCAGCCGCGGTCGCCGAGGGTGCGGACGTCGTCGACGTCGGCGGGGTCAAGGCCGGGCCGGGGGACGACGTCGACCTCGCCGAGGAGCTGCGCCGCGTCGTGCCGTTCGTCGAGCACGTCCGCGGGACGCACCCGGGCGTGCTCGTCAGCGTCGACACGTGGCGCGCGGAGGTCGCCGACGCCGCGTGCGCCGCGGGCGCGCACCTGGTCAACGACACGTGGGCGGGGTACGACCCGCGGCTGCCCGAGGTCGCCGCGGCGCACGGCGCGGGCCTCGTCGTCTCGCACACCGGCGGCGCGGTCCCGCGGACCCGGCCGCACCGGGTCGGCTACGGCGAGACCGTCGACGGCGTCGTCGAGGACGTCGTGCGGGTGCTCGCCGCCGGCGCCGCACGGGCGGTGGCCGCCGGCGTCGACCCGGCGTCGGTCCTCGTCGACCCGACGCACGACTTCGGCAAGAACACCTGGCACGGCCTCGCGCTGCTGCGGGCCACCGGGCGCCTCGCGGCGCTCGGCCACCCCGTCCTCATGGCGCTGTCCCGCAAGGACTTCGTCGGCGAGAGCCTCGACCTGCCGGTCGAGGACAGGCTCGAGGGGACCCTCGCGGCGACCGCCGTCGCCGCCTGGCTCGGGGCGCGGGTGTTCCGGGTGCACGACGTGCGGGCCTCGCGCCGGGTGGTCGACATGGTCGCCTCCGTCCGGGGCGACCGGCCGCCCGCCCGCGCGGTCCGGGGCCTGGCGTGAGCGGCTCGGCCTTCGCGGGCCGCCCCGGGCTGCCGGCCGCCGTCGAGGACTGGTTCGCCCGGCGGACGTGGCAGCCCGCGCCGTGGGAGCCCGCCTCGCTCGTCGCCGCGAAGGCCGGGCGGCGGGTCGCCGTCGTCCTCCCCGCGCTCGACGAGGAGGCGACGGTCGGCGGCGTCGTCACGGCGCTGCGCCCGCTCGCGACCGGCGCCGCGCCGCGCGGCGGCGCCCGGCGCGGCGGGGGCGGGGGGGGGGGGGGC
>JBQGCR010000915.1:0-3852 GCA_052038585.1 Kineosporiaceae bacterium | reverse complement strand
GAGCTGCTCGAGCAGGCCGGGGCGGCGGCGCGGCGGTCCGGGCACCGCGAGCTGCTCCGCCGCTCGGGCAGCGCACTCGCCGCGGCGCTCCACACCGCCGGCCGCACCCGGGACGCCGGGCTCGTCCTCGGCGGCCTCGCCGCGACCGTCGGCGAGGCCGAGGCCCTCGCCGCCGCCCCGGACGCGGACGTCGACTGGTCGACGCTCCTCGCGGAGGGGGCGGCTCGCGTCCGGGCGCGGCCCTGACGTCGACCCCGGGGCACCGACGGGCGAGGGACATGCCCGATCTCGGTCGTTCTGCCGATGCTCGCCCGGCCCCCACGCGGTGGACTTGCCGTCCTGTTCCCAGCCGGGCCGAGACCGTGGCCCACGCACCCAGGAGGCATCGTGAGGGCAGTGGTCTACGAGGCGCCGCGCCAGGTGAGCGTCAGCGAGGTCCCCGACGCACGGATCGAGAGGGCGACCGACGTCCTGGTCCGGATCACGTCGGCGAACATCTGCGGCTCCGACCTGCACATGTACGAGGGCCGGACCGACTTCGAGCCCGGGCGGTGGTTCGGGCACGAGAACCTGGGCCAGGTCGTCGAGGTCGGCGACGGCGTGGACAAGGTGCGGGTGGGTGACTGGGTCGTCCTGCCGTTCAACATCGCCTGCGGGCACTGCAAGAACTGCGAGCGCGGGCTGACCAACTACTGCCTGACCGCCCAGCCGGACCCGGCGATGGCCGGTGCGGCGTACGGCTTCGCGGACATGGGCCCGTACGGCGGCGGCCAGGCCGAGCTGCTGCGCGTCCCGTGGGGTGACTTCAACTGCCTGCGCCTGGGCGAGGACGCCGAGGAGCGTCAGACCGACTACGTCATGCTCGCCGACATCTTCCCCACCGGCTACCACGCCACCGAGATGGCGGGGGTGAAGCCCGGCGACCAGACCGTCGTCTACGGCGCCGGCCCCGTCGGGCTCAGGGCCGCGCTCTCGGCGACGATCCGCGGGGCGAGCAAGGTCATGGTCGTCGACCGGCACCCGGACCGGCTCCGGCTGGCCGAGTCCGTCGGCGCGATCGCCATCGACGACTCGAAGGTCGACCCGGTGCAGGCCGTCCTCGAGGAGACCATGGGGCTGGGTGCGGACAACGGCTGCGAGTGCGTCGGCTACCAGGCCCACGAGCCGGACGGCCGGGAGGACGCCGCGCTGACGATGAACCGGCTCGTCGCCTCCGTGCGCTTCACGGGCAGGATCGGCAACGTCGGCGTCTTCGTCCCCCAGGACCCCGGTGCGGACGACGAGCTGGCCAAGCAGGGGAAGCTGGCCTTCGACTACGGCCTGTTCTGGTTCAAGGGCCAGCACATCGGCAGCGGGCAGGCCCCGGTCAAGAAGTACAACCGGCAGCTGCGCGACCTCGTCGCCGCGGGCAGGGCGACGCCGTCGTTCATCGTCAGCCACGAGCTGCCCCTCGATCGCGCGCCCGAGGCCTTCGAGCACTTCGACCGGCGGGACGACGGCTGGACGAAGGTCGTCCTCCACCCGTCGGGCGCAGGGACGGGTGAGTGACGTGGCGGGAGAGCTGGACGGGCGACGCGTCGCCATCCTCGCGGCCGACGGGGTGGAACGGGTCGAGCTGGAGCAGCCGCGCCGTGCGCTGGACGACGCGCTGCTCCTGCCCGGCGGCACCGTGAACCCGGACGAGCTCCGGATGGAACCCGTTGCGGTGCAGTTCGTCCGCGACGTCGTCGAGTCGGGCAAGCCCGTCGCGTCGATCTGCCACGGGCCGTGGACCCTCGTCGAGGCGGGCGTCGTCCGCGGCCGCCGGCTCACCTCCTGGCCCAGCGTGCGCACGGACCTGCGCAACGCCGGGGCCGAGGTGGTCGACGAGGAGGTCGTCACCGACGGCACCCTCACGACGAGCCGGTCCCCGGACGACCTGCCCGCGTTCTGCGGGCGCATCGTCCAGGAGTTCGCCCGAGCACCGCAGCCCACGAGCACAGGAGGTCGGTCATGACGTCGATCGCCAACGTCGTCTCTCTCGCCGCACGCGCGGGAGGGACCGTGGTCCACCAGGTCCGTTCGGCCCTCGGGCCGGTCGCGGACCGGCCGGCGGGTGCGGACCGGCCGGCGTCGGGATGGCTCGTCGTCACCGTGCTCTGCGAGCCGACGGACCTCGACCTCGCCGCCCTGCCAGCCCCGTTGGCGGAGTTCGGCGAGCGGATCGAGGTGGAGGTCCGCCGCGCGGCCGGCGACAAGGGCACCGAGCTGGCCGCGCGCCTGCGCACGCAGCCGCAGACGGAGGGGGCGCACCGGCGCCTCACCGGCAGCGACGCGCAGGGGGACCTGCGGTCCGCGCTGCGCCGCGCCAAGCAGCTCGTCGAGGTGGGCGAGGTGCTCGCGGTCGACCCGGCACCGCACGGCGACCGACCCGCGACGCCGGGCGGCGCGCTCGTCGAGGGCTGGACCAAGGCGGCACCGAAGGCAGGTGTGCGATGAGGGCCGTGACCTGGCGCGGGGTCAACGAGATCGGCGTCGAGGACGTCCCCGAGCCGACGATCGTCAACGACCACGACCTCATCCTCGAGGTCGGGCTCTCGGCGACCTGCGGCTCCGACCTGCACCTGGTCGGCGGCTACATCCCCGCGATGCGTGCAGGTGACGTGCTCGGGCACGAGTTCATGGGCACCGTCGTCGAGGTCGGCCGCGCGGTGACCGGGCACCGGGTCGGCGACCGCGTGGTCGTCGTCTCCTTCACGAGCTGCGGCAGGTGCTGGTACTGCACGCAGGGCCTGTGGTCCCTGTGCGACAACGGCAATCCGAACCCCGGGATCACCGAGGCCCTCTGGGGTCAGGCGATCGGCGGCTGCTACGGCTACTCCCACGCGAGGGGCGGCTGGGCGGGCCGCCACGCGCGGTACCTCCGGGTGCCCTACGCCGACACGGCGCCTTCGCCGTCCCGGACGGCGTCAGCGACGAGCGGGCGCTCTTCGCCTCCGACGCCGCACCGACGGGGTGGACGGGCGCGCACCAGGCCGGGGTGAGTCCCGGTGACGTCGTCGCGGTCTGGGGGGCCGGGGGCGTGGGCCAGATGGCCGCCCGCGCCGCGATGCTCATGGGTGCCGAGCGGGTCGTCGTCATCGACCGGTTCGACAACCGGCTCGAGCAGGTCCGGCAGCACATCGGTGCGGAGACCCTCGACTACGAGGAGGTCGACGTCCCGGCCGAGCTGCGCGAGATGTCGGGCGGACGTGGACCGGACGTGTGCATCGAGGCCGTGGGGATGGAGGCGCACAGCCCTGGACCGCAGTACCTCTACGACCAGGTGAAGCAGCAGATGCGTCTGCAGACCGACCGGCCGACGGCCGTGCGGGAGGCGATCTACGCCTGCCGCAAGGGAGGGACCGTCTTCACGCTCGGCGTCTTCGGCGGCCTCGTGGACAAGTTCCCGCTGGGTGCCGTCATGAACAAGGCGCTGACCCTGCGCGGCGCCCAGCAGCACGGGCACCGCTACATCCCGGAGATCCTCGAGCGCATGAGCCGGGACGAGGTGCGGACCGAGCATCTGGCCACGTACGTCATGTCGCTCGAGGACGGACCCAGGGGCTACCGGATGTTCAAGGACAAGGAGGACGGCTGCGTCCGTGCCGTGTTCCGGCCCGGTGCCTGACGTGGCGCAGGGACGGACGGTCCTGTCGTGGCGACGCCTGGCGACCTGCGTCGTCGCCGGCGTCGTCGCCGCGGGGCTGGCCGTGGCCGCCGGGGTCCCCGAGGCGTCGGCCCTCCTCGGCTGGTGCGTCGCCGCGGGCGGCCTCCTGGTCTGGGTGTGGCGGATCAGCTGGCCGCGCGACGCCGAGGGGACGCAGGCCCTGG
>JBQGCR010000914.1:0-6772 GCA_052038585.1 Kineosporiaceae bacterium | reverse complement strand
GGTGACGTCCGACCCGACGGACGGCGTGCGGCTGGCCGACGGCGCCGCGGTGCCGGACGCCTCGCTGTCGCCGTCCGCCGCACAGGACGCTCGGCCGGTGTGGCGCTCGCCGGCCCTCTGGCTCGCCGTCGCGAAGCTCGTCGCCGCGGTCGTAGTCGTGCTCGTCGTGCGGCGGCGCCGCCGTCGTCCGGTGCCCGCGGGCTGGCCGGTGCCGCTCATCGGTGTCGGGGCGGCACCCGACCCGGCGACGCTCGTCGCGCACCGCAGGCTCGCCGCGAGCTTCGCCCTGCTCGAGGCGCAGCTCGCCCGGTGCGGGTGCCCGCGGGTGTCGGTCGAGAGCCTCGCCGACCTCGCCGCACGGCTGCCCGCGGGCGCGGCGGACGCCCTCGCCGTCGTCGAGCGGGCCCTCTACGCGCCGGTGCTGCCGCCGGCGGAGGTCCTCGACGACGCCGCCGCGGGGCTCGACGCCGTCGTGGCCGTGCTGCGTGCCGACGAGGCCGGCCGATCTCCGGCGCAGGCCTCACTCATGGGATGACAGGATTATTGGCGTGCGTCGCTATCTCGTGATCCTCCGGCACGGCCCGGCCGCCCGGCCGTTCGCCGCCGCCGTCGTCGCCCGTCTCCCGATCAGCATGGTGCCGCTCGGCATGGTGCTCCTCGTCCAGGACGTGCGCGGGTCCTACGGGATCGCGGGGCTCATGAGCGCGACGTTCGCGCTCGCGACGGCCGTCGCGATGCCGACGTGGGGCCGCCTGCTCGACCGGCTCGGGCAGCCGCGGGTCGTCGCGCCGACGTCGGCGGTCTCCGCCGTCGCGCTCGCGGCCTTCGCCGTCGCCGCGGTCAACGGGGCCGGGAACGCCGTGCTGCTCGTCCTCGCCGCGCTCGTCGGGCTGTTCTTCCCGCCGATGTCGCCGGCGATGCGCGCCGCGTTCCGGGTGGCCCTGCCACGGGAGGAGGACCGGCGGGCGGCGTACGCGCTCGACGCCGTCGCGATCGAGACGATCTTCGTCGTCGGCCCGCTCGTGCTCTCGGCGCTGCTCGTGGTCACCGCGCCCGTGGTCCCGCTCGTCGTCACCGCCGTCCTGCTCGGGGCCGGGGCGAACGCCTACGCCCTGACGTCGGCCGCCCGGTCCTGGCGGGCGGAGGCCTCGACGGCGCCCGGCGGCGTGCGCGGCCCGTCGCCGTTGCGCTCCAAGGGCGTCGTCGCCGTCCTGCTCGTCGCGCTCGCGATGGCGGTCGGGTTCGGGCAGACCGACGTCGCGATCCCGGCGACGGCGCGGGAGACCTTCGGCGACGAGGCGCTCGTCGGGCTCCTCTTCGCCTGCATCGCCGGTGGTTCGGCGACCGGCGGGCTGCTCTACGGCGCCCGGCGCTGGCGCGGGGTCGAGCGGACCCGGCTCGTGCTGACGATGAGCCTGTTCGCCTCCGGGCTCGCGCTCCTCTGGATCGTCGTGCGCGGCGGGGAGCCGTCGTTCGTCGTCCTCCTGCCGGCCCTCGTCGTCACCGGCGTCGCCGTCGCGCCGTCGCTCATCGTGCTCGCGAACCTCGTCGACCACCTGGCCCCGCGCGACCGGCTCGGCGAGGCGCAGGCCTGGCTCAACACGGCCTTCACCTCCGGCGGTGCCCTCGGGGCGGCCGTCGCCGGCCTCCTCGTCGACGCCGGCGGCCCGGCCCGAGCCTTCGCCGGCGCGGCGGAGGTGCTCGCGGCCGGCGCCGCCCTGGCCCTCCTCGCCCAGCCCGCCCTCCGCCCCGCCGACGCCCTGGAGCACGCCCCCACCCCCGCGTGATCATGAACCTCAGCCCCGTGATCATGAACCTGAGGACAGTGATCATGAACGTGAGGACGGGCACGTCGGTCAGACCATGACGATCCCGCCGTCGATCATCACCGACTGCCCGGTCATGTAGTCGGCGTCCCGGCTCGCGAGGTAGGAGACGAAGCCGGCGACGTCCTCCGGGGTCTGGACCCGCTTGAGGGTGATGAGCTCGGTGTACTGCTTGAGCGTCTCGCCGCGCTCGTTGCCGAGGTACGGCCCGAGCTTGGAGTCGATGAGGTCCCACATGTCCGTCCCGACGATGCCGGGGCAGTAGGCGTTCACCGTGATCTTGTGCCGGGCGAGCTCCTTCGCACCGGCCTGGGTGAGCGCGCGGACGGCGAACTTCGTCGCGGAGTAGTGGCCGAGGAAGTCGAAGCCGGCGTGCCCGGCGATCGACGCGGCGTTGATGATCTTCCCGCCGGTGTCCTGCGCGATCATCCGCTCCGCGGCGGCCTGCATGCCGTAGACGACGCCGAAGACGTTGACGTCGAAGATCGTCCGCAGGTCGTCCGGGGTGAGCTCGAGGAGCGTCTTCACCTGGGCGATGCCGGCGTTGTTGACCATGACGTCGACGCTGCCGAGCTCGGCCGCCGTCCGCTCGACCATGGCGAAGACGGCGTCGCGGTCGGTGACGTCGGCGGGGACGGCGACGGCCCGGCCGCCCGCGGACCCGATCTCCTTCGCCACGGCCTCGGCGGCGTCGGCGTTGACGTCGTTGACGGCGACGGCGTGGCCGTCGGTGGCGAGCCGCAGCGCGATCGCGCGGCCGATGCCGCGCCCGGCGCCGGTGACGAGTGCGGTGGTCATGGGTCCTCCTCTGGGTGGCCTTCGGTGAGGCCACGCTGCTGCGCCCGGACGGATCGGGACAGACGTTGCAGAGGGGTTGCAGCCTGCTGTCAGGTGGTGCGGCGCTCGACGCCGAGCTGGACGGTCGGCGGGATGTCGGTGTCCCCGAGGCTCGTCGCGGGGAGCAGGCCGAGGAGGACGTCGCGGGTCTCGTCGTGCCAGGTCCGCCAGACGTCGTCGTGCTCGCCCGGTTCGAGGTCCGACGTCGCGACGGCCCGCTGCACCTCGGCCTCGACGGCGGCGTGCAGCGCGCGGGCCTCGTCGGCGGTCGGGCGCCCGGCGAGGAGGGCGAAGCTGTGCCCGTCGTCCGGTCCGTCGCCGGGGGTCATCGCCATCGCGGGCGAGGCGCCGGCCGTCTCCCAGGCGGGCGTGCCGTCGATCTCGACCCGGTGCCAGCCCGGTTCGGCGTCGAGCAGCGCCGTCACGGACGGGACGTCGTCCAGGGCGCCCGCGCGGAGGAAGGCCGCGGTGAGGCTGACGAGCAGGGCGGTGTCGTCGTCGGTCATGGTCGTCCGGTACCCCGCCGTCCCGGGTCCTAGGCTCCTGGCCGTGGAGCCGCGGGTGCTGGTCATCGGCATCGACCCGGCCCGCGTCCCCGGCCCGTGGGACCCGGCGCCGGTCCTCGCCGCGATCGAGCGCGGCCTCGCCGAGTTCGCCGCGCACGGTGTCGGCGTGCGCTGCTGTCTGGTCGGGCTCGACGGGTCGGACGACGTCGACGCCGTCGTCGTCGAGGCGTTGCTGGCGTCGTCGTGGGAGTGCGTCGTCCTGGGGGGCGGCCTCAAGGCCGTCGAGTCCCGGCCCGGTCTGCACGACGACGTCGTCGCCCTCGTCCGGCGTCATGCGCCCGAGGTCCCTCTGGCCTTCAGCCACCGGCCGGAGGCGATGTGGACCGCCGCGTCGAGCATGTCGGACCGTGTCTCGCGGGGTCGTGGAGCGGGTCCCGTGGCCTCGGCCGGCCCCTGTTGTCCTCGCCCGACGGCACGCTGATGGCACGCCGACGGCGGGGGCGCGAGTTCCGGGTGAGACGGCTACTGCGGCGGCTGACCAACCGCCGCACGCACCAGCGCGATGAGGGCTTCCGCCGCTGATACCGTCTCGGCGATCTCGTCGTGGGACCGTCCGACAGCCGCCAACAGCGAATGGACGTGTTCGGCGAAGCCCGGCGGTGCGACCGACAGCGCGGCAGTCGACGCCACCATGCCCTTCTCGTTGGTCAGCCACTGGCGGGCGTGGCCGTGCAGTGCCTGGCAAGCCACACCTACGGCGCGAAACAGGCATCCGGCGGTGTACGCCGGGTCGCAACCGCTGACGCCATATCGGGCCGACCGCGCGATGAAGTCGGCCTCCCACAAACCCTCGACGAGTGCGTTGCTCAGCGCCGCTGGGTACTTCGCGGTCTGCGCTCGCAGGTCGGTCAACTCACCGGCGAGGTCGGCCAGTACGTGACACAGCGCCACCTCGCCGGCGTAGGCGTGCGAGTAGAAGCCCAGGGGGTGACCGGGCTGGGTGCCGATGTCGTACCGGCCGTCCTGGCAGTCGCGCCAGATCAGTTGCACGCGGTCGAGGTCGCGGTAGATCCAATCCACGCGCCATCCCCGTACGGTCAGCCAGCCACCACCGTTGACCCATGGTCCCCAACCGCCCGGTTCGGTCACGCCAGCTGGGTCATCTGCCATCTCCGCTGCCAAGGAACGCAATGCAGCTACGTCGAGGCGGCCCCGGTAGTACAGGCCCAGGTCGACGTCTGAGTCGGGGCGGTGGGTACCGCGTGCACGGCTGCCGCCCAAGGCCACCGCGACCATGCCATCCACCGCCACCAACCGATCGGCCATGGCTGTCAGCGCCTCGACGTCCATAGCCGCCGATCCGATCACTGCGAGGCGGCCTGTCGCATCTCAATTCCGCTCTGTGATCCCTGGCCTGTCCATCGTCCGCATCTGGCTACGGCGGATCTTCGACGTCTGGCGACAAGAAGGGCGAGAAGCGGGCAGCGAACCCGGACGAGGCCGGGGACGACCGAGGCTGGTGGCACGCTCATGGCGCGCAGCATGATCGTCGACCCTGGAACGTCGAAGGCCTTGGTCCTCGACCGTTAAGCGGGTGACGGGAGCCGTCGCTGCGCCTCGCTCATCCCTCCCGAGGCGCTCCGCCTCCCCCGATCCCCGGCTCGCCTGGACGTGGAGACGACACGAGGCCCCGGACCGAAAAGCGTGGTCCGGGGCCTCGTGTCGTCTCGAGAGCGGGTGACGGGAATCGAACCCGCACTGTCAGCTTGGGAAGCTGATGTTCTACCATTGAACTACACCCGCGTACTCCTCCCGGCCGGACGGCCGGTCGAGCGCTGCCACCATAGCAAGACCTCGGGCGCCGGTGTGCACGGGCGCCGCCGGGAGCGTTCCGTAGTCTCGGGAGCATGGGTCGGATCATCGTCTTCGGGGCCACCGGGTACACCGGCGAGCTCGCCGCGCGGGCGCTCGTCGCGCGCGGGGCCCAGCCGGTGCTCGCCGGACGCAACCTCGACCGGGTGCAGTCCCTCGCCACCGAGCTCGGGCTCGACCACGCCGTCGCCGACGTCGAGGACCCCGGCACCGTCACCGCCCTCGTCGGCCCCGGTGACGTCCTGCTCTCCACCGTCGGGCCGTTCGAGCGCTGGGGCGACCCCGCGGTCGCCGCCGCCGTCACCGCCGGCGCCCACTACCTCGACTCGACCGGCGAGCCGACCTTCATCCGCCGAGTCTTCGAGCAGTGGGGACCGCGCGCGAAGGCCTCCAACGTCGCGCTGCTCACCGCGATGGGCTACGACTACGTGCCCGGCAACCTCGCCGCGGCCCTCGCGCTCGCCGACGGCGGGGACCGCGCGACCGCCGTCGACGTCGGCTACTTCTTCTCCGGCCGCGGCACCGCCGCGTCCCTGTCCGGCGGGACGCGGGCGAGCCTGGCCGGGATCATGCTCGAACCGTCCTTCGCCTTCCGCGGCGGCAGGATCGTCACCGAGCGGAACGCCCGCGCGGCGAGGACGTTCCGGGTCGACGGCGCCGACCGCACCGGCGTCACCGTCGGCGGCAGCGAGCACTTCGCCCTCCCCGTCGACCACCCGCGGCTGCGCGAGGTCGGCGTGCACCTCGGCTGGTTCGGGCCGGTGTCGAGGGCGATGGTCGCGGCGTCGGCAGCGGGCGAGCTCGTCGGTCGCCTGCCCGGCGTCGGGAACCTCTGGGCCAAGGGCGCGGCCGCGCTCGTCAAGGGCTCGTCGGGGGGACCGGACGAGGAGGCGCGCGCGGGCCTGCGGACCGTCGTCGTCGCCGAGGCGACGGACGACGCCGGCCGCGTCGTCGGCCGCTCCCGCCTCGACGGACCCAACCCGTACACCCTCACCGGCGACCTCCTCGCCTGGGCCGCCATGGAGCTCGCGGCAGGCCGGGTCCGCGGCGCCGGCGCCCTCGGCCCGGTGACGGCGTTCGGTCTCGACGCCCTGACCGACGGCGCGGCCTCCTGCGGCCTGGCCCGGGAGGGCTGACCACGCAGGTCGCGACCGCTCAGGGGTGGCCGATCGTCCGGTAGCGGGCGAGGCGGCGGGCGACGCGGTCGGCGGGCGGTTGGGAGAGCAACCCGAGCAGCTCCTCCTCGAGCACGCCGGCGACCCGGCGCAGAAACGCCTCGGGCTCGGACGCGGCGTCCGGGTGCTCGGGGACGATCCGGTCGACGATCCCGTTGCGGCGCAGGTCGACCGACCGCACCCCCTGCCAGCCGGCGACCTCGGCGGCCCGGTCCGGCGTCCGGTGGAGGATCGCCGACGCGCCCTCGGGCGGCAGGGGCGAGAGCCAGGCGTGCTGGGCGGCGACGACCCGGTCCGCCGGCAGCAGGGCGAGCGCGCCGCCGCCCGCGCCCTGGCCGAGCAGCAGGCACAGCGTCGGCGCGGAGAGCGTCACGAGGTCGGCGAGGGACCGCGCGATCTCCCCGGCCAGCCCGCCCTCCTCGGCGTCCCGGGAGAGGGCCGCCCCGGCGGTGTCCACGACGGTGAGCAGCGGCAGCCCGATCTCCGCGGCGATCCGCATGCCGCGCCGGGCCGCCCGCAGCGCCTGCGGCCCGAGCGGGCGCAGGGACCCGTGCCG
>JBQGCR010000913.1:0-5968 GCA_052038585.1 Kineosporiaceae bacterium | reverse complement strand
AGCCGCGACGACGCGCGGCCGGGTCTCGCGCAGCCGCGGCCACAGCAGCGCGAGGAAGGCGGCCACCGCCGCGGCGTCCAGGCCGTAGCGGCGCGGGTCGCCGAGCGCGTCGCCGAGCAGGGCGCCGGCGAGCGTCGCCGCGTTCCAGGTGAGGAACACCCCGACCCCGGTCACCCAGAAGCCGAGCCGGGCGGCGTCGCGGCGGTCCGGGTGCTCGGCGAGGGCACCGGTCGCCACGGCGGTCGACTCGTCGATCGTCACGTGGGCCGCGGCCGGGCGCAGCCTCGGCGGCAGGGCGAGCAGCCGCGCCAGGGACAGCCCGTAGAAGCCGTTGCGGACCCCGAGCAGCCCCGCGGTCGCGGCGGCCGCCAGGCCCGACCCGCCCGCGGCGACCACCCCGGCGAAGGCGAACTGCGAGCCGCCGGTGAACATGAGCAGGCTGAGGACGCACGCCTGGACGACGGACAGCCCCGCCGCCACCGACAGGGCGCCCACGGACACCCCGTACGCCCCGGTCGCCGCGGCGATCGAGACCCCCTGCCGGACGACGGCCCGGCGTACGGGGTCCGGACCGCCTGCGGAGCCCGGCCTCACGCGACGGCCCGGGCCGCCGCGTGCGCCACGTGCTCCAGCGGGCCGCGCCGCCGCCGCGACCCCCACGCCGTCGCGAGGAGCAGCGCGACCGCGACGTGCAGCGCCCACACCCGCCCCGGGACGTCGAGGCCGACGCCGGCGCGGTCGGCCCAGCCGACGGCGAGGACGTGCAGCGTGTAGAGCGTCAGCGTCATCGAGCCGGCCGCGACGAGCGGCTGCAGCACCACCCGGGCGCGCGGCGCGAGCAGGAGCATGACGCCGAGGACGGCGACGGCGCAGCCGCCGGTGTGCAGCAGGTCGGGCGCCGAGCCGAGGTGCGGGGCGCGCAGGCCGAGCCACCCCCACGAGTCGGTCGGCGTCGTGCCGAAGAAGTCCCGGCCGGTCGGGTCCGGCCCGAGCGCGCCGCCCGCCAGGCGCAGGGTCAGGGCGCCGAGCGCCCAGCCGAGGGCCGCGAGCGCGGCACCCCCGGCGGCGAGCAGCGCCGCGGTGCGGCCCGCGCGCAGCGGCAGCCGGCCGACCGCGAGCCCGAGGAACAGGTACGCGCTCCACGTGAGCACCGGGTAGTAGCCGGACACGAGCAGCGCGGACACCGTGTCGGGCAGGCGCAGCAGCAGGTCCGGCCACGCGGTGCTCGGGCCCTTGACGTCGCCGGTCGCCGAGCGCACGAGGTGGCTGACGACGGGGGCGACGACGACGCTCACCCCGGCCGCGGCGGCCAGCCGCCGCGGCCCCCAGCCGAGCACCGGCAGCGCGAGGAGGAACAGGACGCCGTAGTAGGCGAGGATGATCGCCACCGGGGTCGGGTAGACCGCCGCGAGCGTCAGGCCGACGACCGCGACGACGCCGGCCCGGGCGGCCAGGCCGCGGCGCAGGGCCGGCAGCCGCCCGCGCGCCGGCCCGGCCGCGCCGCCCGACGCCAGCGCGATGCCGACCCCGGCGCGCACGGCGCACAGCGCGCTGGCCCGGCCGCCGAAGACCTCGTGCGCGAGCGTCGTCCCGGACCCGTCGCGGCCCGGGGCGAGGTGGACGCCCCACAACCCCGCGCGCGCGAGGCCGCGGGCGGCGTCGACCCCGGCGAGCCGCCGGGCGGCGGCGGTCGGTCGGGTGCCGGTCGCCGTCGTCATCGGGCGGTCAGCCCTCGGCGAGCGCGGCGGTGAGCCGGACCTCGCTCACCGGTCGGCCGTCGTCGGTCTCGTAGGTGCGCCGGGCGCCGTCGAGCACCATCCCCGCGGAGACGAGGAAGCCCGTGCGCGCCGTGTCCGGCTCGGGGGACCAGGCGAGCAGCCGGGTGACGCCCGCGTCGCGCAGCCGGGCCACCGCGGCCGACAGCAGCCGCGACCCGTGGCCGGCCCGCTGGTGCAGCGGGTCGACGAGGAGGACGGCGAGCTCGCCGTCGTCCTCGCCGGCGTCCGGGTCCCCGGCGGGCCGCACCGCCGCGAAGCCGACGACCGTCGCGCCCGAGCACGCGACGAGGACGGCGTAGCGGGCCGACGGCGCGGTGCGGATCGCGTCCTCCCAGACCGGTGCGAGGGCCTGCGGGGTCAGGGCGTCGAGGGCGGCGGGGTCGAGCAGGTCGCCCCACGCGGACCGCATCGCGCGGGCCTGGACGCCGCCGACCGCCGCGGCGTCCGCGGGGCGGGCGGCACGCACGGACGCGTCCGCCGCGCCGGGGCGCAGCACGTCACCGGTCTCCACCCCGGCATCCTCGCACCCGGGTCGGGCACCGGCCGCCCCGGCCCGCGCCGTACCGTGACGGGGTGACCGACCTGTTCGCCGGCCGTACCTTCGACGCCGTCCTCTTCGACATGGACGGCACCCTCGTCGACTCCACCGAGTCCGTCCGGCGGTCCTGGCTGGACTGGGCCGCCGAGTTCGGCGTGGCCCCGCAGGCCCTCCTCGGCTGGCACGGCGTCCCCGCGCGGCAGATCCTCGAGGCCGTCCTGCCCGGGGCGGCCCGGCCGGCCGACCTCGGCACGGCCCTGGCCCGGATCGAGGAGATCGAGGTCGAGGACGCCGAGGGCATCGTCGTGCTCCCGGGGGTCGCCGCGGCGCTCGCCGCGCTGCCCGCCGGCCGGGCCGCCGTCGTCACCTCGTGCACCCGCGAGCTCGCCTGGGCGCGGATCCGCGCGACGGGGCTGAGCGCCCCCGCCGTCGTCGTCACCGCCTCGGACGTCACGCGCGGCAAGCCCGACCCCCAGCCCTACCTCGACGGCGCCGCCCGGCGCGGGGTGGACCCGGCCCGGTGCCTCGTCGTCGAGGACGCCCCGGCGGGCCTGGCGTCCGGGCGGGCAGCCGGGTGCGCGACGCTCGCGCTGACGACGACGCTGCCCGCCGCCGATCTCGCCGCCGACGTCGTCGTCGGCACCCTCGCCGACGTCCGCTTCGCCGTCGACGACGACGGCGTCCGCGTCCTCGCCGCCTGAGCCCGCGCCGATGAGTCCGGCGGCCCGCGGCGGCCCTGGTGGCATGGAGGAGATCCGGTTCAGCGCCCCCGTGCTCAAGAGCCCCGCCACGGGCGGGTGGACGTACGTCGTCCTGCCGGACTCGGCGACGGTGCTCGGCACCCGCGGCCGGGTGGCCGTCACCGGGACGGTCGACGGCGAGGCGGTGACGACGTCGTTCATGGCGCTCGGGGACGGCACGCACAAGCTGCCGGTCACCGGCGCGCTGCTGCGCCGGATCGGCAAGGGCCCCGGCGACGTCGTCGAGGTGGCCGTCCGGAGGCGCGGCGCGGACGGCTGAGGGAAGAGGGCCGAGGGCGGACGGGTAGGGTCGGGCCCCGTGAGCGAGGACCCCGGCACCGTCACTTTCCGCTCGGACGTCACCGTCGAGCTCGTCCGGTCCAGCGCGAGCGACGCGGACGTGCTCTTCGCCGCCCGGGTCTCGACCCAGGGCGAGCAGAGCCTCGAGCAGCTCGACGCCGACCCGACGCGCAGCGCGGGGCTCATCCGCTACCTCATGCGCGACCGGCACGGCTCGCCGTTCGAGCACAACTCGATGACCTTCTACGTCCAGGCGCCGATCTTCGTCTTCCGCGAGTTCATGCGGCACCGGATCGCCTCGTACAACGAGGAGTCCGGCCGCTACCGCGAGCTGCGCCCGGTCTTCTACGTGCCCGGTCCTGAGCGCCGGCTCGGGCAGGTCGGCAAGCCGGGCCACTACGAGTTCGTCGACGGCACGCCCGAGCAGCACGCCCTCGTCGACACCGAGACCCGCGCGGTCTGCGAGCACGCGTACGCCGCGTACCGCAGGATGCTCGACGCCGGCATCGCCCGCGAGGTCGCCCGGATCGTCCTGCCCGTGACGATCTACTCCTCGATGTACGTGACGATGAACGCCCGCTCGCTCATGAACTTCCTCTCGCTGCGCACGAAGCGGGACGACGCGCACTTCCCCTCCTTCCCGCAGCGGGAGATCGAGCTGTGCGCCGAGCGGATGGAGCAGGAGTGGGCCCGGCTCATGCCGGTCACCCACGCCGCCTTCGAGGCGGCCGGCCGCGTCGCGCCCTGACCCCCGACCCGGTCGGAATCGGTGTGACGCACGTCACACACAATAGTTCAACTCTGAGGTAACAGTCGGGCCCGCGGCGGGCGATACACACTCCGAGACCCCGGAGCTGTTCGGACCCCCGAGCGAACAGCACCGGGGTCTCGTCACGTCCGCAGGCCTCGCGGCGCGCGCTCGCCCGGCGCGGACGACGGCGGCCACGGCGGTACCGTTGTCCGCATGCCTGACGCCCCCACGCCCGCCACCGCGGCCGCGCCCCCGGCGCGACCGTTCGGAGCGGTCCTCACCGCGATGGTGACGCCCTTCACCCCCGACGGGGGGCTCGACGTGGAGGCGGCCCAGAAGCTCGCCGTCCACCTCGTCGCCTCCGGGCACGACGGCCTCGTCGTCTCCGGGACGACGGGGGAGTCGCCGACGACGACGGACGCCGAGAAGGACCTCCTGCTGCGCGCGGTCGTCGAGGCCGTCGGCGGGCGCGCCGCGGTCGTCGCGGGCGTCGGCACGAACGACACCCGGCACACGATCGAGCTGGCCGAGCACGCGGCGAAGGCCGGCGCCGACGGCCTGCTCGTCGTCACGCCCTACTACAACAAGCCGCCCGCCGAAGGGCTCGTCGCGCACTTCACCGCGGTCGCGGACGCCACGGAGCTGCCGGTCATGGTCTACGACATCCCCGGTCGCTCCGGGGTGCGGATCGGCACGCCGGTGCTGCGCCGGCTCGCCGAGCACGAGCGGGTCGTCGCCGTCAAGGACGCCACGGGCGACCTGCCCGCCGGGGCCGAGCTCATGGCGACGACGGACCTCGCGTACTACTCCGGCGACGACGTCCTCAACCTCGCCTGGCTCGCGCACGGCGCCGCGGGCGTCGTCAGCGTCGTCGGCCACGTCGCCGGACCGCAGTACCGCCAGATGGTCGACGCCGTCGACGCCGGCGACCTCGCGACCGCGCGGCGCCTCTACACCACCCTCGCCCCGGCCGTGCGCGCGATCATGACGCGCACCCAGGGCGCCATCACCGCCAAGGCCGCCCTGCAGCTGCAGGGCGTCCTGGCCCACCGCACGACGCGGCTCCCGTTGCCGGAGCTGCCCGAGGAGGACGTCCAGGTGCTGCGCGCGGACCTCGAGGAGGCCGGTCTCCTGTGAGCCACCCCCACCCCGAGCTGGCCCTGCCCGGACCGCTCGAGCCGGACGCGCTGCGCGTCGTGCCGCTCGGCGGCCTCGGCGAGGTCGGCCGGAACATGACGGTGCTCGAGCACGCCGGCAAGCTGCTCGTCATCGACTGCGGGGTGCTCGTCCCCGACGACCACCAGCCCGGTGTCGACCTGATCCTGCCCGACTTCGAGTACATCGCCGACCGGCTCGACGACGTCGTCGCCGTCGTCCTCACGCACGGCCACGAGGACCACATCGGCGCCGTGCCCTACCTGCTCCGGCTGCGCGAGGACATCCCGCTCATCGGCTCCCAGCTCACCCTCGCCTTCATCGAGGCCAAGCTCCGCGAGCACCGGATCACCCCGATCACGTACGCCGTCGCCGAGGGCCAGGTCGAGAACCTCGGGCCGTTCGAGTGCGAGTTCGTCGCGGTGAACCACTCGATCCCGGACGCGCTCGCCGTGGCCGTCCGCACGGCGGCCGGCACGGTGCTGCACACGGGCGACTTCAAGATGGACCAGCTGCCGCTCGACGGCCGGATCACCGACCTGCGGGCCTTCGCCCGGCTCGGCGAGGCCGGCGTCGACCTGTTCATGGTCGACTCGACGAACGCCGAGGTCCCCGGCTTCACGACGAGCGAGCGCGAGATCGCCCCCGTGCTCGACCGGGTCTTCGGCCAGGCCGACCGGCGGATCATCGTCGCCTCCTTCGCCTC
>JBQGCR010000912.1:0-4079 GCA_052038585.1 Kineosporiaceae bacterium | reverse complement strand
GCGTCGTCGAGCTCGAGGTCACCGACGCGCAGGACGTCATCGTCCGCGGCTGCCGCGTCCGGGCCGGTCCGCCGCAGCACCGCCCGGATCCGGGCGACGAGCACGTCGACGGAGAACGGCTTCGTCACGTAGTCGTCGGCGCCGTGGCTCAGCCCGGTCACCGTGTCGCCGGAGGAGTCCCGGGCGGTGAGCAGGACCACGCCCTGGTGGTGCCCCGCGGCGCGCAGGCGTCGGCACAGGTCGAACCCGTTGCCGTCGGGGAGCATGACGTCCAGGACGAGCACGTCCGGGGTGTGCTCGGCGACGAGCGCCTCGGCCTGCCGGGCGGTCCCGGCGGTCAGGACGTCGAAGCCGTGGAAGGCGAGCACGGTGGAGAGCATCTCGACGATCGCGGGCTCGTCGTCGACGACGAGGACTCGCACGGGCGGGCGCACCCTCCCAGTGGAGCAGAGCCGGACGTGAGAACGACGTGAGCCCCGCCGGTCACCCGGCGACGGTCGTCGGGGGCGACGGCCCGCGGCTGGTCGAACACCGAGATCGGCGAGCGGCTCTTCGTCGCCGAGGGCGCGGTGAAGACCCACGTCGGCCGCATCCTTGCGAAACTCGGTGCGCGCGACCGGGTGCAGGCCGTCGTCGACGCCTACGAGGCCGGCCTCGTCCGGTCCGGCGACCCCACCTGACGCGCCGGCCGCGGCGGTTGCTCCTGCCGCAGGCCGGTGACGAGCAGGGTGACGACGTCGCGGACGTCGTACTCCGGGTCGTCCGGCGTCCAGGCGACGAGGTCCCCGACCGCGCGGAGCAGGACGTACGGCCGCACGTCGGCGACGACGGCGCCGTCGGCCCGCGCGGCGTCGAGGAGGTCGCCGAGCACGGGGACGAGGCGCTCGACGAACAGCGCGTGCAGTGCCGTCAGCCCGGCGCTGTCGCCCCGCCAGACCGCGGCGAGGCCGTGCTTGGTGCCGAGGAAGTCCACGAAGCCGTGGACCCACGCCAGGAGCGCGTCGAACGGTGGCGACGACGCGAGCAGCTCCGGGCCGGCCCGGGCACACGCCTCGACCTGGTGCCGGTATACGGCGACGACGAGGTCCGCCCGCGTCGGGAAGTGCCGGTACAGGGTGCCCATCCCGACGCCAGCCGCCGCGGCGACCTCGCGCACCGGGGCGTCGACCCCGGACCTGACGAAGACCGTTGCGGCAGCGTCGAGGAGAGCGCGCTCGTTGCGCTCGACGTCGGCGCGGCGCTTGGGCACGCGGCGATCCTCTCACGGCGGCGGACTCCCTGGAGCGATGTTCCGGTTCGGCTTGCGGATCCGGAGCGTCGCTCCGTACCGTATTCGGAGCGCTGCTCCACTTCATAGGCGCGCCCCGATGTCCGGAGGTCCCTCATGCCCACGCTCGTCGCTCCCGCCCCGCTGCCGGACGCCCAGGTGGTCGCCGTCCGGCCCGTCGTCGTCCCGGCTCCCGGCCGGCGGGCCCCGCTGCACGTCCGTGTCAGCGCCCCGGTCACGGGCGGCGCTCTGCCGATCGTCCTGCTCGCCCACGGCTACGCCGGCTCGATGACGGCCTACGACCCGCTCGTCGACCACTGGGCCGCCGACGGCTTCGTCGTCGTCCAGCCGACCTTCCTCGACGCCCCCGAGCACGGGCTGACCCCCGCCGACCCGGACTTCGCGACGATCTGGCTCGAGAGGGCGCGAGACCTCGTCCGGGTGCTCGACGCCCTCGACGTCGTCCTGGACGCCGTCCACGGTCTCACGGACCGCACGGACACGGGCCGGATCGCCGTGGCCGGCCATTCGTGGGGCGGCCAGTCCGTCGGGATGCTCCTCGGCGCGCGCGTCCTCGACGAGGACGGGCGTCCGGGGCAGGACCGCACGGACCCGCGCGTGCGCGCCGGGATCCTCCTCGCGACGACGGGCCTCGGCGACGACCTCACGCCGTTCGCCCGCGAGGCCTTCCCCTTCATGCGGCCGGACTTCTCCGGCCTGACGACGCCGACCCTCGTCGTCGCCGGGGACGCGGACCGGTCGGCGCTGAGCACGCGCGGCCCGGACTGGTTCACCGACGTCCACCGCCTCGCGCCGGGCGCGCGAGACCTGCTCACCCTCGTCGGCGGGGAGCACATGCTCGGCGGGATCCACGGCTACGGCGCGCGCGACACGACGGACGAGGACCCGCACCGGGTCGACGTCGTGCGGCGCGGTGCGGCCGCGTGGGTCCGGACGGCGCTCGGGGTCGACGCTGCGGCGTGGCCGGGCTTCCGCGCACGGATCGCCGGCTCGCCGGACGCCACCGTCACCACGCGCTGACCCGTCGCCGGTCCCCGGTCGGAGGGAGGCCGGGTACGCCTGCGGTCGTACGCCGGCGGCGCAGGGTCGCGACCGGCGCCGGACGCCGGACGCCGGAGGCGGTCCCTAGGTTCGGGGCATGACCTCCACGGACCCCTTCCCCGCGGCCGACGCCGAGCTCGGCCGGCTCCTCGCCTCCCGTCGGACCGCCGCCCTCGAGGACCGTCCCGCCGCCGTGCGGACCGTCGGCCTCGTCAAGACCTACGGCAGCGGACCCGCCGCCGTGCGGGCGCTCGACGGCGTCGACGTCGCGATCCCGGCCGGCGCCTTCACCGCGGTCATGGGTCCGTCCGGCAGCGGCAAGTCGACGCTCCTGCACTGCGTCGCCGGGCTCGACACCGCCACGTCCGGCCAGGTGTGGGTCGGCGGTACCGAGCTGTCCGGCCTGTCCGACGACGCCCTGACCCGGCTGCGCCGCGACCGGATCGGCTTCATCTTCCAGGCGTTCAACCTCCTGCAGACGCTCACGGCCCGGCAGAACCTCGTCCTGCCCCTCCAGCTCGCCGGGCGTCCGGTCGACGACCGGGCGGTCGACGCCGTCGCCGCCGACCTCGGCCTGTCCGACCGGCTCGACCACCGGCCCGCCGAGCTGTCCGGCGGCCAGCAGCAGCGGGTCGCCATCGCCCGCGCCCTGCTGTCCGAGCCGGACCTGCTCGTCGCCGACGAGCCGACCGGCAACCTCGACTCCCGCACCGGCGCCGAGGTGCTCTCGTTGCTGCGCAGCGCAGTCCGCGAACGGGGACGCACCGTCGTCATGGTCACCCACGACCCGCGCGCCGCCGCCTACGCCGACCAGGTGCTCCTGCTCGCCGACGGCCGGGTCCGCGGCCTGCTCACCGAGCCGACCGCCGAGAGCGTCCTCGCCGCCCTCGCCGAGGCGGCGTGATGCGCGCCGTCCTGCTCTCCGAGCTGCGGCACAACCGACGCCGGGCCGTCGCCAGCGGCCTCGCCGTCGCCATCTGCGTCGCCTTCGTCGCGGTCGTGCTCGGGGCGACCGCGACGATGAAGGGCTTCCTCGGGGCGGCCGCGGGCTCGCGCGCCGCCGGGGCCGACGTCGTCGTCGCCGTCGACGTCGAGCGCCACGACCCCGCGGACGTGCTCACGCCGCAGGCGGTCTCGCGGCTCACGGCCCTGCCCGCGGCGGACGGCGCGTGGGCGCTGCGAACCTCGTTCCTCGACGTCCGGTGGCCGGACGGCCGGGCGCTCACCAGGGCCGAGACGGTCCCTCCGCACGGCATGCGGTGGTTCGACGTCACCGCGGGGCGGCTTCCGCTGCAGCCCGACGAGGTCGTCGTCGACGCCGCGACCGCCCGCGCCGCGGACGCCCGCCCGGGCAGCCGGCTCGAGGTCGCCGGCGCCCCGGCCACCGTCGTCGGCGTCGTCCGGAGCACCGGGCCCGCGCTGGAGACCGACCGCCTGCTCCTCGGCACCGACGAGGCGCTCACGGCGTGGGGTGCACCGACACCGGACGCGGTGCTCCTGCGCGGCGGTCCCGTTCTCGCAGAGGCGGTCTCGGCCGCCGCACCGGGTGACGCGCAGGTGACGACGGCGGCCGGGTGGGCCGCCGCGCAGGCCCGGGAGGTGACCCGCGGGGTCGACGTCCTCGGCTCGGTCGTCCTCGGGTTCACCGGGGTCGCCGTCCTCGTCGCCCTCATCGTCATCGGCAACACGTTCACGATCCTCCTCGCGCAGCGCACCGAGCGGCTCGCGCTCCTGCGCTGCGTCGGGGCGA
>JBQGCR010000911.1:0-4688 GCA_052038585.1 Kineosporiaceae bacterium | reverse complement strand
GCTCGACGCCGACCGCCTCGCGCGCCTCGCCCCCGTCGTCCTGCCCGGGCTGCGCGTGCTCTCCGGGCTGCCCCGGCCCGGTCGCTGGCCCGAGCTGCGGGCGAGCGGGCTCGACGTCGTGTGGGCGCACGCCCGCCGCGTCGCCCGGTGGACGGTCGTCGACTGCGGCTTCTGCCTCGAGGCCGACGAGGAGCTGTCCTTCGACGGGGCCGCCCCGCGGCGCAACGGGGCGACCCTGTCCGCGGTCGCGGCGGCCGACGTCGTCCTCGCCGTCGGCTCGGCCGACCCCGTCGGGTTGCAGCGTCTCGTCCGCGGTCTCGCCGACCTCGGCGAGGCGACGGGTCGGCAGGACGCGCGCGTCGTCGTCACCCGGGTCCGGCCCGGCGCCGTCGGCCGCGACCCGGCCCGCCGCGTGCGGGACGCGCTCGGCCGCTTCGCCGGGGTCGACGACGCCGTGCTCGTCCCCGACGACCGCGAGGCGTGCGACGCCGCGCTGCTCGCGGGTCGCGCGCTCACCGAGCACGTGCCCGCCTCGCCGGCCCGGCTCACCCTCGCCGACCTCGCCGCGGACCTGGCCGGGGCCGCCCGTCCCGCCCGGCGGCGGCGCCTGCTGCGACCGTAGGCTGGCCGGGTGAGCGACTTCGGGCTGAAGGCCCTCGTGCTGGACTGGGGCGGGGTGCTCACCCCGCCGCTCGACGAGGCGATGGCCCGGTGGGCGCAGACCGACGCCGTGCGCTTCGAGCACTTCCGCGACGTCATGCGCACCTGGGTCGGCGTGCCGCCCGACGCCGACGACGGCAGGACCGGCGACGACGACGCGGCCGGTGACGACGACGTCCGCGGGCCCGTCGTCGGCGGCTACGACCCCGACGTCGCGCCCGTCGCCGCGGCCGAGCAGGCCGACGTGCCCGCGCCGGGCACCCCCGTGCACCGGCTGGAGCGCGGCGAGCTGCCGGTCGCCGAGTTCGAGGCGCTGCTCGCCGACGAGCTCGGCCGGCGCGGCTCGCCGGTCAGCGCCGACGGCCTCGTCGACCGGGTCATCGGCGGCCTCGCCGACCTGTCCGACACGATGGTCGGGCTCGTCCGCCGGGCCCGGGCAGCCGGGCTGCGCACCGCCCTGCTGTCGAACTCGTGGGGCGAGCACTACCCGGACGAGCTGTTCGCCGAGCTCTTCGACGTCGTCGTCGTCAGCGGCCGGGTCGGGATGCGCAAGCCCGAGGCCCGGATCTACCGCCACGTCGCCGACCTGCTCGGCCTCGAGCCGTCCGAGTGCGTGCTCGTCGACGACCTGCCGCACAACATCCACGGAGCCGCGGCGGTCGGCATGGTCGGGGTGCTGCACACCGACTACGCCTCGACGCTCGCCGAGCTCGAGATCCTCTTCGACCGTCCGCTGGGCTGAGCGGTGGCGGGCGGCGAGGGCACGGCGCGGCCGCTGCCGCGCGCCGTCGAGGTGGTTCTCGACCGGGCGCTGCGCGTCCAGCGGCCGGTCGTCGCCGCCTACGTCGGGCGGCTGCGCCGCCGCCGACCGGGCGCGACGCCCGCCGAGGTGGTCACCGCCCTCGAGCGGCAGTACCTCGCCGCCGTCACGGGAACCGGTGCCGCAGTAGGCGGTACGGCCGCGGCGCCGGGCATCGGGACGGTCGCCGCCCTCGCCGTGAGCGCGGGGGAGACCGCGACCTTCCTCGAGACGAGCGCCGTCTTCGTCCTGGCCGTCGCCGAGGTGCACGGCCTCGAGGTCGAGGACGTCGAGCGCCGGCGCGCCCTGCTGCTCGCCGTCCTCGTCGGCGACAGCGGCGCCGTCCTCATGGAGAAGGCCACCGGCCGCGCCGGGAAGCACTGGGCCAGGCTGCTGCCGCGCGGCATCCCGCCGCAGGCCGTCGAGGAGGCGAACCGGCGGCTGGCCCGCTGGGTGCTGCGCCGGTACGGGGCCCGCCAGGGCGCCGTCGTCCTCGGCCGTCTCGTGCCGTTCGGGGTCGGCGCGGCGATCGGCGGGGCGGCCAACGCGGCGATCGGCCGGTCCGTCGTGGAGTCGGTGCGGCGCGCGTTCGGCCCCGCACCGGAGGAGTTCGGCGGCCCGCCGGTGGCGGGTCCCACGGTCCGCGGCGAGGTGCTGCCGTGACCCGGCCCGCCGCGGCGCCGGCTGGCAGGATGGCCCCGTGCCGGACCGACTGACCTCCCTCGACGTGTCCTTCCTCTACCTCGAGGAGCCGACGACGTCGATGCACACCGGGTCCGTCATGGTGCTCGCCGACCCCGGCGACCTCGCCTACGAGGACGTCGTCCGGCACGTCGAGGCCCGCATCGCGCACGTGCCGCGCTACCGGCAGCGGCTGCGCTGGGTGCCCGGCCGGGTCGCCAACCCGGTGTGGGTCGACGACGAGGACTTCGACATCACCTACCACGTGCGCCGCTCCGCGCTGCCCCGGCCGGGCACCCCCGAGCAGCTCGCCGAGCTCGTCGCCCGGCTCCAGGCGCGCCGGCTCGACCGGACGCGGCCGCTGTGGGAGCTCATCCTCGTCGAGGGCCTCGCGGACGACCGGGTCGCCGTCGTGACGAAGGTGCACCAGGCGATGGTCGACGGCGTCCACGCCGTCGACCTCGGCCAGGTCGTCCTCGACGACGAGCCCGTCGAGATCGAGGCGCCGCAGGGCGCCTGGCGACCCGCGGCCGAGCCGAGCGTCGTCGAGCTCCTCGCCGGCGCCGTCGCGGACTCCGTGCGCCGCCCCGGGCACGTCGTCGAGACGCTGCGCGCCGGGCTGGGGGACCTGCGCGAGACCGCGGGCCGGGTGGCGACCACCGTCGGCGGCCTCGCGGCGACCGCCGTCACCGCGACCCGCTCGACGCCGAGCAGCCCGCTCAACCGGGAGATCGGCGAGCACCGGCGCTTCGCCATGGTCGGCACCGACCTGGAGGACTACCGCCGCGTCCGCAACGCCTTCGCCGCGCGCGGCAGGCGCCCCGCCCGCGGCCGGAGCCGCAGACCCGTTGCGACGCAGCCGCTCCCGGTGCCCGGCGTGCAGGTGACCGTCAACGACGTCGTCCTCGCCACCCTCGCCGGGGCCCTGCGCTCGTGGCTGCTCACCCGCGGGGAGCCGGTGCCGCCGACGAGCGTCGTGCGCGCCCTCGTCCCGGTGAGCGTGCGGGTCGAGGACCCCGCCGACGTCCACGTCCTCGGCAGCCGCGTCGCCTCGCTCCTCGTCGACCTGCCGACGGGCGAGCCGAGCCCGGCGATGCGCCTGCACCAGGTCGCCTTCGCGACGACGGCGCACCGCGAGGCCGGGCAGGGCGTCGACGCGCCGGCCATCGCGGGGATGGCCGGCTTCGCGCCGCCGACGCTGCACAGCCTCGGCGCCCGGCTCGCGAGCAGCCTGTCGAGCCGGCTGTTCAACCTCGTCATCACCAACGTGCCGGGCCCGCAGATCCCGCTGTACCTCGGGCACGCGCAGATGCTCTCGACGTACCCCGTCGTCCCCCTCGCGCGCGGCCAGGCGCTGAGCGTCGGGCTGACGTCGTACGACGGCGGGGTCTACTACGGCCTCTACGGCGACCGCGACGCCATGCACGACCTCGAGGTGCTCGCGCAGTGCCTCACGGACTCCCTCGCCGAGCTCGTCGACGCCGCGGAGTCCTGACGCCGCACCGGGTCCGGGCGGGGCCGCTCAGGAGATGTCGACCGGCGGCTCCGTCGTGGGGTCGGTCGTGGGGTCGGTCGTGGGGTCGGTCGTGGGGTCGGTCGTGGGGTCGGTCGCGGTCGGGGTCGGGGTCGCCGTCGGGGTCGCCGTCGGGGTCGCCGTCGGGGTCGCCGTCGGGGTCGCCGTCGGGGTCGCGGTCGGGGTCGTGCCGCAGTGCCCCGGGCCGGTGAGCCCCTCGTTCCAGGCGGTGAGGTCGGCGACGAGGGACGACGTCGTCGCGGGCCTCGCCGTCGCCCCGGGCAGCACCGCGCCGCCGAGGAGGGCGTCGGCCGCCCGCACCGTCCCGGCGACCTGCGCCGGGTCCGCCCCCTGCGCGAGGTTGAGCCGGGCGGCGACGAGCTGGTGGGCGAGCGCGAGGAACCCGTTGCCGCGCACCGGGGTCCCCAGCAGCGCGAGCGCCTCGCGGTCGGTGTAGCGCACCGTGCCGAGGGTCAGGGCCGTCAGCGGCCACGCGTTCTCGGTGCCCCCGACCGGGACCGGCCCGTGGGTGCGCCAGTACCCGACGGTGTACGTGCAGTCCTGCGGCACGGGCGCGGCCGAGGCGCCGGCCGTCCCGGCGACGACGGCCCCGGTGCCGAGCAGGACGGCGGCGACCGCGACGGCGGCCGTGCGGGCCGGGCGGACGACGGGACGGGCTGCGGACGGGTGGGCCGGTGACGTCATGGGGACCCCTTCGGTCGGGACGCGGACGGTGACCCTGCATCCCTCGGCACCCGCGCGACCGGCGCTGATCGGCCGCCCGGCGGACCTCCCGGCACCGTCCGCGACCGGATGCCCCGCCTGCCGTCCCGGGACCACGCGGTCGCCGCCGTGCCCACCCCGATGCGTCACCGCGGCCTCCGGGACCCCTGCCGAGGGCTCCCGCGGCGTACTGTCGCCCCGAAGGACCGGTCCGAGCGGGGCCGGGACGAGCGAGAGGGGTCGAGGCGTGCGGTGGGGGCTCGTGCTCGGCGGCGGCGGCGTCCTCGGCGGCGCCTGGACCGTCGGCGCGCT
>JBQGCR010000910.1:0-8435 GCA_052038585.1 Kineosporiaceae bacterium | reverse complement strand
GCCCGTCGACGCGAGAGCCCGGGCGACCGGCCCGGCCGTCGCCGCGGCGTCTCACGCGGAGGGCGCCGGGGCACCCCCCGCCGTCGCCGGCTCGGCGAGCGGCAGGGCCGGGAGGCGGTCGAGGGCGGCGTCGTCCGTCGTCCCCGTCGCCGTCGTCGCCGTCGTCGCCCGCCCGCCGTCGGGGCCCGTCACCGGCTCTGGGGCCGTGGACCCGGCGGACCGTTGCGTGGCCCGCTCGACGCCGTCGAGCCCCGACCCGAGCGGCCCGGACAGGACCAGCCCCACGCCGGCGAGGGCGCACGCTCCGAGGATGACGACACGGCGCACGGCCCGGACCTCCGCAGACGACGGCACGTCCCGGCCTGACGGCCGGGACGTGCGCACACTAGGGGACCTGGACCCCCCGCCGGGGCCGGATCGGACGGACGAGACGTAGTCCTCCTCGGCACGTCACGCACCGTCCCGGCGGGGTGTCCCACGGTGATCCCACGGACGTCAGCCGACGCGCGTGACCACCGCCCGGTCGCCGGTCCCGCCGGTGATGTTCCCGGCCGAGGTCACGTACGAGGCCCACCGGCCGTCGCGGCTCAGCGAGGCCCGCGTCGAGGCGCCGTTCGGCTGCGTGCCCCCCGGGGCGGCCGTGGCCCACGTGCTCGCGGCGCCGGCCCAGCGGAAGGAGAAGCTCCCACCGCTCGTCTGGCCGGCGACGACGCCGTTCTGCGCCGAGGAGAAGATCGCCACCGGGGACGACCAGCCCGCCTCCTGCGCGACCGGCCCCGCCGAGGAGGACCCGAGCGGCGCGTTGCCGGCCGACCGGCTGACGAGCGTGGTCGACGGCGTGCCGCCGAGCCGGCGCACGTACGCGTCCGCGCTGGCGTTGCCGTCGTCCGTCGTGAGCGCCGCGGTCGTCGTGAAGGAGACGGCGAGGCCGTCCTGGCTCAGGTACGCCGTCGAGCTGCCGGACGTCGGGGCGGGCTGACCGACCGTCGTCGGCACCGCGACGTTCGTGTAGGAGTCCGCCGACCGGTCGTAGAGCACCGGGGCCGAGGTCAGCCCGGCGAGGCCGGTGACGGCGGCGGTGGCCGTGAACGCGACGTCGCCGTCGTCGCTCACCGCCGCGTTCGTGATGCCGCCCTTGCCGACGTGGACGACGGCGCCGGAGCCCTCCATGTCGATGAGGTAGACGTCCTGGGCGGTGTCCGTGTCGCCAGGGTCGAGGTTCGAGGCGACGGACTGGAAGGCGACGTAGCGTCCGTCGGCGGACTGCGAGGCGACCGTGCTCGCCCCGTTGCCGGACGCCTCGGCCGTGCTGTTCCACGAGACGAGGTAGGTCAGGCCGTCCGTGAGGTCGGTCTGGAAGACGTCCGTCGTGCCGTTGGTGTCCTCGGCGAAGAGGGCGGCGTTGCTGCTCCACAGCGCCCACCGGCCGTCCGCCGACAGGCCGTAGGAGCAGAACTGCTCACCCGGTGCCGTCGGCAGCGCGACGGCGCTGGTCACGCCGAGGACGAGGTCCCGGACGTAGATGCCCCCGCCGGAGGACGCCGGGGGGATGTAGTGCGCGGCGAGAGCCGGGTCCGCGGACGTGAAGAGGACGTAGCGACCGTCCTGGGAGACCGTCGACGCGCAGGTGCCGGACGCCTCGGCGGAGCCGGCCGTCCCGTCGGTCCGGACGGAGGCCACCGCCGACTGGGACACCGACGCCTGGGGCGTCGCGTCGGTCGTCAGGTAGCCCATGACGTCGACGATGAAGTGCACGTCGCCGAGAGCGTTGTAGACGGAGATGTAGCCGCCCGCGCCGACCTTCGCGACGACGAGGTTGGGGGTCGTCGCGCCGGCCGCGAAGTTGATGTTCGAGACCTTCGCCAGGGGCTGCCCGTAGGGGTACTCGGTGATGTAGCCCCCGGCGCTCGGCAGGACCGCCGTGATCGACAGGACGACCGCGCTCGCGCCGGTGACCGGCACGCCGTCGTAACCGGTGACCTGCATGTCCGCCGCCTGGCCCGGGCCGAGGCGCCCGAACGAGCCGCGCGAGTCGAACATGCGCGTCGGCGTGACCGGCCGGTACTGGCCGCCGTTGGTGAAGTAGCCCGTGACGTCGGCGATGAGGTCGACCGAGCCGATCGCGTTCCAGAGCGAGACCGCCCCGCCGGTGCCCGGCTGGGCGAAGACGGCGACCGCGACGTTGCGCCCGGCGGCCGGGTTGAGGTTCGAGATGCCGGGGCGCGTACCGCCGGCCGGGAACACCGACACGTACGTGTCCTTCGAGGGGTTCACGGCCGTGACGTTGAGGACGACGGCGGACACCCCGCTCGCCGGCACCCCGCCGCGGTTGAGGACCGGCACCGAGATCGTCGCCCCCTGGCCCACCCGCGCCTTGGGGGCGCCGACGCCCCCGCGGGTGTCGAGCACCCGCGCGGGCGTCAGGGGTGCGTACTGGCTGCCGCCGGCGAAGTAGCCCTGGACGTCCGCGATGACCTGCGTGGAGCCGATGGCGTTGTAGAAGGAGACCTTGCCGCCGGTGCCGACCGTCGCGACGACGAGGTTGGCGACGGTCTGCCCCTTGACGAAGTTGACGCTCGAGGCGTTCGGCTTGGCCTGGCCGCTCGGGTACACCGTGACGTACCCGCCGGCCGTCGGGGCGGTGACGGTGACGTTGAGGACGACGGCGGAGACGCCGTCCGCCGGGACGCCCGCGACCCCGGTGACCTTGAGGTCGATCGAGGCGTTCTGGCCGACGGGGGCCTTGGGCGCGCCGAGCCCGCCGCGGGTGTCGAGGATGCGGGTCGGGTCGAGGCTCTGGAACGACGGCGTCCCGGTGGCCGGCAGCGTGCCGAGCCGGGGGGTCGCGGCCGCCGCGACGGCGGCGGGCGCCGGCGCCGCGGACCGGACGACGGCCTGTCCGCGGTCCGCGGCGGCGACCTCCGTCGCCGTCGTCGCCGTCGTCGCCGTCGTCGTCGCCGTCGTCGTCGCCGACCGGACGGGCGTGCTGGTCTGCGCCCCTGCGGGCGGGGTGCCCAGCGCGAGGGTGCAGGCCGCGGCGACGACACCGAGCGCCACCCGCAGGGCTCGTCCGCGCACCGGACCGCTGTGCGGTCGTGCTCCTGCCGAAACCATCGAATCTCCTCGTCTGCGCCGGACCGGTGAAGGCCTTCACGGAACGTCACGGCTGTCGCCGTCCACGCAGCCTCTTCGGCACACCGGGGGCCGAGCCTGAGCCCTTCGTGCCGCGGCGGCCGTGACGCGACGTCGTCCGCGTCACCGGGACGCCGTCCGCCCTGCCGCGCGGCGCGCGTCCGGTCGCCTCGTAGGCTGCGGGCATGACGGCGCGCCGCGTGATGGGCATCGAGACCGAGTACGGCGTGAGCGCGCCGGGCGACCCGACGGCCAACGCGATGCTCCTGTCGAGCCAGGTCGTCAACGCCTACGCCGCACCGCAGGGCAGCCGGGCGGGCCGGGCGCGCTGGGACTACGAGGACGAGGCCCCGCTGCGTGACGCCCGCGGGTGGGAGATGGCCCGCGAGGGCGCCGACCCGAGCCAGCTCACCGACGTCCCGGACGACCCGGGCCTGGCGAACGTCATCCTGTCCAACGGCGCCCGGCTCTACGTCGACCACGCGCACCCGGAGTACTCGTCGCCGGAGGTGACGACGCCGCGGGCCGCGGTGCTGTGGGACAAGGCCGGCGAGCAGGTCATGCTCGAGGCCGTCCGGCGCATCGCGACGACGACGGGACTGCGGCCGGTCAACCTCTACAAGAACAACACGGACAACAAGGGCGCGTCGTACGGCACGCACGAGAACTACCTCATGCGCCGCGAGACCCCGTTCTCCGACATCGTCCGCCACCTCACGCCGTTCTTCGTCTCGCGGCAGGTCATCGCCGGCGCCGGCCGGGTCGGGCTCGGCCAGGACGGGTCGGGCACCGGCTTCCAGATCAGCCAGCGCGCGGACTTCTTCGAGGTCGAGGTGGGACTGGAGACGACGCTCAAGCGGCCGATCATCAACACCCGCGACGAGCCGCACGCCAGCGCGGACCGCTTCCGCCGGCTGCACGTCATCATCGGCGACGCGACGCAGTGCGAGGTCGCGACCTTCCTCAAGGTCGGCACGACCGCGCTCGTCCTCGACGCGATCGAGGAGAAGGGCTTCACGCGCGACCTGTCGGTGGAGCGCCCCGTGGCGGCCCTGCACACGGTCTCGCACGACCCGACGCTCACGGCGCAGGTCACCCTCCGGGACGGCTCGAAGGTGACGGCGCTGCAGCTGCAGTGGCTCTTCCTCGAGCAGGTCCACGCGCACCTGACGAGCCGCTGGGGGAGCACCTTCGACCCCGAGACCACCGAGGTGGTCGAGCGCTGGGAGTCGGTCCTGTCCCGGCTGGAGAAGGACCCGTCCTCGTGCGCCCGCGAGCTGGACTGGGTGGCCAAGCTCCGCCTCCTCGAGGGGTTCCGGCAGCGCGAGGGGCTCGACTGGGACGCCGCCCGGCTCCAGCTCATCGACCTGCAGTGGGCGGACGTGCGGCCGGAGAAGGGCCTCTACCACCGGCTCGCCGCCCGCGGCCAGGTCGAGCGGCTCGTCACCGACGAGCAGGTCAAGGCCGCCGTGAGCGACCCGCCGGAGGACACCCGCGCCTACTTCCGCGGCCGCTGCCTCACCCAGTACGGCGAGCACGTGGCCGCGGCGTCGTGGGACTCGGTGATCTTCGACGTCCCCGGTCGCGGTGCGCTGCAGCGGGTGCCGACGCTCGACCCGCACCGCGGCACCCGCGAGCACGTCGGGGCGCTGCTCGACCGCTGCCGCACCGCTGCCGACCTCGTCGACGCGCTCGCCCGCCAGTCCTGAGCCGGGTCCGCGGGCACGGCGTCGGACCGTGCGCCTAGGATCAGGACCAGCAGGCGCGCAGCGTCGTCCGCTGCGGGCGAGCCGACCCGAGGAGGAGCCATGGCCGGTCAGGAGCAGACCCGCCCCGCGGACCGCGACGGCGGCGAGCCGGACGACGCGGCGGTGCCCACCGCACCCGTGACCCAGACGAAGGACGAGGACGTCGACGCGATGCTCGACGAGATCGACGACGTCCTGGAGAACAACGCCGAGGAGTTCGTCAAGGGCTTCGTGCAGAAGGGCGGCCAGTGACCGACCCCGCCGGACTCGGCCGTCCCGGCGTCCTGCCGCCGGCCTTCCTCACCCCGGGCAGCAGCTCGTTCACCGACTTCCTCGCCGGGCACGCCGGGCACCTGCTGCCCGGCCGCCGGGTGCTGCCGGGCGGTCCCGCACCGGAGGTGCCGCACGCGACGACGATCGTCGCGGCGAGCTTCGAGGGCGGCGTCGTCATGGGCGGCGACCGGCGCGCGACGATGGGCAACCTCATCGCGCACCGGGAGATCGAGAAGGTCTTCCCCGCCGACGACTACTCGTGCGTCGGCATCGCCGGCACCGCGGGCCTGGCGATCGAGCTCGTCCGGCTCTTCCAGGTGGAGCTGGAGCACTACGAGAAGATCGAGGGCGCGCTGCTCTCCCTCGACGGCAAGGCGAACCGGCTCGCGACGATGATCCGGGGCAACCTCGGCATGGCGATGCAGGGCCTCGCCGTCGTCCCGCTCTTCGCCGGCTTCGACCTCGACCGGGGGCTGGGCAGGATCTTCTCCTACGACGTCACCGGCGGCCGGTACGAGGAGCACGACCACCACAGCGTCGGGTCCGGATCGCTGTTCGCCCGGGGCTCGCTGAAGAAGCGCTGGCGCCGGGGGATGGCCGCCGACGAGGCGGTCCGCGTCGTCGTCGAGAGCCTCGCCGACGCCGCCGACGACGACTCCGCGACGGGCGGGCCGGACGGCGACCGGGCGATCTACCCCGTCGTCGTCACCGTCACCGCCGAGGGCTACCACCGGGTGCCCGACGCCGAGCTCGCCGCCGTCGCCGCGGCGCTGCGCGACCAGACCGACCGCGGCGGCTCCCAGGGGGGTGGCGCGCTGTGAGCATGCCGTTCTACGTCTCGCCCGAGCAGCTCATGAAGGACCGGGCGGACTACGCCCGGCGCAACATCGCCCGCGGCCGCCCCGTCGTCGTCCTCGCCTACGACGGCGGCATCGCCTTCGTCGCGGAGAACCCCTCGCGGGCGCTGCACAAGATCAGCGAGATCTACGACCGGATCGCCTTCGCCGCGGTCGGCAAGTACAACGAGTTCGAGAACCTGCGGGTGGCCGGCGTCCGGTACGCCGACCTGCGCGGGTACTCCTACGACCGCACCGACGTCACCGCCCGCGGCCTGGCGAACGCCTACGCCCAGACGCTCGGCACGGTCTTCACGACCGAGTCCAAGCCGCTCGAGGTGGAGATCGTCGTCGCCGAGGTCGGCCGGGACTCCGAGTCCGACCAGATCTACCGGCTCTTCTACGACGGGTCCGTCGCCGACGAGCGCGGCTTCGTCGCGATGGGCGGGCAGGCCGAGCAGGTCTCGACCGCGCTGGGGGAGCGCTGGCAGCCCGGCATGTCGCTCGCCGAGGTGCTCGCCCTCGCCGTCGACGTCCTGTCCCGTGACCCCAACGGCGGCGAGCCGCGCACGCTCGAGGTCTCCGCGCTCGAGGTGGCGGTGCTCGACCGGCTGCGCCCGCGCCGGGCCTTCCGCCGCCTGACCGGCCAGCTCCTCGAGCGCCTGCTCAGCCCGGCCGACCCGACGTCCGACGTCCCCCACGACGAGGGCCTGCACCCCGCCCAGGAGAACGACGCCTGAGCACGCCCGCTCGCCGTCGGGCGTCCGCGAAGGGCACCCTCACCGGGTGAGCCGTTCCCGGACACACCCGACCCCGCCCCTCTGGCTCACCGGGGGGTGCGGGCACTTCCGCAGGACACGCCGACGGCGTGTCCTGCAGATCCGCCCGCACCCCGCGGACGTCTCGGCGTGTCCTGCCCGCAGCCACGGGCGGAGACGGGTCAGCGCAGGGGCTTGACGAGGACGAGCGAGCCGCGGCGCTCGTTATAGACGGCGCGCTTGGGCGCCGGGAGGTCCTCCGGGCCGCCCTGGACGAAGCCGTGCTCGACGAACCAGTGCGGGGTGTGCGTCGTCAGGGCGAAGAGCCGGTCCAGACCCTGCTGGCGGGCGGTCACCTCGGCCCGCTTGAGGAGGGCCTCGCCGCGGTCGCGGCCCCGGTAGGACGGGTGGACGGCGACGGCGGCGAGCTCGGCCGAGCCGTCGTCGGGGTAGGGGATGAGCGCGTTGCAGGCGATGACCATGCCGTCACGGACCATGACGGAGAAGGTGTCGATGTCGAGCTCGAGCTGCTCGCGCGAGCGGGGGACGACGACGCCGGACGCCTCAAGCGGGCGCAGCAGCGCGAGGATCCCCGCGACGTCCTCGATCGTCGCCCGACGTGTCGACTCGTAGTCGAGGTCGGCGTAGAACATCAGCCCGGCGCCGTCACGGGTGTAGAGCTCGCGCAGCAGGGCGCCGTCGGTCGCGGCGCCGACGAGGTGGACGCGCGTGACCCCGGAGCGCCCGGCCCGCAGCGCCGCGCGGACGCAGTTGCGGTCCTCGGGGGAGAGCCGGCCGAGCACCTCCTCGGCCGCGAGGTACCGCTCGGCCTCGCCGAGGAGCATCTGGCCGGCGTCCCCGGCGCTCGTCGCGATGTCCCACGTCGAGGGATCGGACTCGAGGACGAAGACGAGCTTGTCGGCGCGCAGGCCGATCGCGACCGCCTCGGCGACGTCGGCGTTGCGCAGGTTGAACGCCTCGCCGGTGGGGGAGTAGCCGACCGGGGACAGCAGCGCGACGCGCTCGGCGGACAGCGCCTCGCGGACGGCGTCGATGTCGATCCGGCGCACCTCGCCGGTGAGCAGGTGGTCGACGCCCTGCCGGACGCCGACCGGGCGCGCGGTCACCCACGTGCCACCGACGACCTTGATCCGGGCGTGGCCCATCGGGGTGTTCGCCAGGCTGCTCGACAGCAGCGCCTCGATGTCCATCCGCAGGGCGCCGACGGCGGCCTTGACCGCCCCCATCGCCGCCTCGTCGGTGACCCGCAGGTCCCCGACGTACTGCGCCCGCACCCCGCGCAGCGCGAGCTCGGCGTCGATCTGGGGACGGGCCCCGTGGACGATGACGATCTTCACCCCGAGGCTCGACAGCAGCGCGATGTCGGACAGGAGCTGCTCGAACTCCGGCCGCGCGCAGGTCTCCCCGGGGAACGCGACGACGAAGGTCCGCCCGTGGTGGGAGTGCACGTACGGGGCGGCTCCGCGCAGGGCAGGGACGAAGTCGCCGGGGTCCACGGCACCGACCCTAGCGAGCCGCCCCTGCACAGGTCCGCCCGCCCGGACCGGCGCGCCGGGTCGCAACCCCCTGCCAACGAGGTCCCGGACACCTAGAGTTGGTCCATGGACCGCCGGATCTTCGGGATCGAGACCGAGTACGGGGTCACGTGCGCCTTCGAGGGGCAGCGC
>JBQGCR010000909.1:0-2519 GCA_052038585.1 Kineosporiaceae bacterium | reverse complement strand
CCGCGACCGCGTCGGGTACGAGCGAGCCGTCGACCCCGAGCAGGTCCAGGCCCGGACGCCACCATCCGCCGGTGTGGACGTCGAGGAGCCCGGTCCGTCCGAGCAGCGACCGCTCGGCGACCCGCCGGCCGCCGAGACGGTGCAGCACGAGCTCCGGTGCGCCGAGCCACTGCAGGCCGCGCAGGTCCAGCCCCTCGTCGCGCAGCCAGAGCAGCTTGAATAGCGTCGCGACGTGGCCGACCGGCAGCCCGGTGCGCTCCGGGACGGCCCGGGCGAGCTCCTCCGGGAGGACCGCCGCCTGCTCGTCGCCGCGCGGGTCGTGCCACGCCATGACGGGGGAGCGCGCGGCCCCGCCCGCGTCGAGCAGCGTGCCCGCCTCGGCCATCGAGGTGATGCCGACGGAGCGCACCTCCGTGCCGGCCGGCAGCGCGGAGACGACGTCGTCGAGCAGGCGCTCGACCGCCTCGACGACCGACTCCGGCGTGCGTTCCGACCGGCCGTCGCCGGGCTCGCTCCAGGCGGTCGCGACGGCGGCGTCCCCGACGACCACGCCGGCCTCGTCGACGGCCGCGACCTTGGTCATCGTCGTGCCGAGGTCGATGCCGAGGTCGACGGTGCTCATGCCGCACCCCGCGGTCGCAGCTCGCCCGAGCCGCGGGGCACCAGCCGCGTCGGCAGCACGGTGTCGAGCGGCTCGGCGGACGGCTCGCGCAGCCGTCGCTGGAGGAGGTCGAAGGCGGTCTCCGCCAGCGCGGTCGGCTGCTGGTCGACGACGGTCGTGGGTGGTGTCATCAGCTCTGCTCCCGGGAGGTCGCCGAAGACGACGAGGGCGACGTCCTGGCGGGCGAGGCGCTGCTGCGCCGTGAGGACGGCGAGCCCGGTCATCGGGGTCGCGGCGAGGAGGGCGGTCGGGGCGTCGGGGCGGGTCAGCATCTGCATCACGAGCGGCAGGGCCTCCTCGGTCGTCCACGCGCGCGTCTCGACGAGGGTGGTGTCGACCTCGAGGCCGGCCTCCCGCAGTGCACGCTCGTAGCCGCGGTAGCGGTCGGCGAGTGTGACGAACTGGCCTGTGCGGCCGACGAACCCGATGCGCCGATGCCCGTGGTCCAGGAGGTGCCGGACGGCCTCGTAGGCGCCGGGCTCGTCCGTGACCCGGACGGCGTCGGTGCCGACCGTGCCGCAGGGACGGTCGACGACGACCACCGGCACGTCGGACGGCAGGGCCGCGGCGACGGCCGCCGGGTCGCCGAAGGGGGCGACGACGAGCCCCGCCACCCCGCGGCGGGAGAGCCGCTCGACCTGCGAGCGCAGCCGCTCCTCGTCGAGGCCGGTCGAGGCGATGAGCACGTCCATGCCGACGGCCGCGGCGCGCGACTCGACGACCGCCGCGAGCTGGGCGAAGAACGGGTCGGCGATGGAGTCGACGACGACACCGACCGTGGGCAGGCGACCACCGCCGAGCCGCTGCGCGGCCGGGTCGGGCTGGTAGCCGAGGCGGTCGATCGCGGTGCGCACCCGCGCCAGGGTGGCCGGGCGGACGTTGGGGGCGTCGTTGATGACCCGCGAGACGGTCTTGATCGAGACCCCCGACTCGCGGGCGACGTCGTAGATCGTGGGCCGGCTCACGCGGGCACCGCCTCGGGCAGCGCCGCCAGCGCCGGGGCGACGAGGGCCGCGTCGAGCATCCCGCCGGACGGGTGCTGGACGGCGGCGGCCGCGACGGCCATCCCGCGGCGGACGGCCTCGGCGTCGGGGGCGCCGGACAGGAGCGCGTCGGCCGTCCCCGCGAGGAAGGAGTCGCCGGCGCCGATCGGGTTGGCGACCGGGACGCGGGCCGCGCCGAGCCACCATGCACCGGCGGACGTGGCGAGGGCCGCGCCGTGCGAGCCCGCGGTGACGACCGCCCGTCGCGCGCCGCGCCCGTGCAGGTCGCGGGCCGCGGTGACGCATCGGTCGACGAGGTCGTCGCCCGTCTCCTCGACCGCCTCGTCGGCGCGACCGTGCAGGAGGGCCTCCGCCTCACCGAGATTGGGGCTCACGAGGTCCGGCTCGAAGGGGAGCGCGGCACCGAGGACGGCGGGCGAGCCGTCGACGAAGGCCTCGAGCCCGCGAGCGTGGGCCAGCTCGACGACCCGGCCGTAGGTGTCGTCCGACAGCCCGGGCGGTAGCGACCCGGAGCAGGCGACGGCGGGTGCGCCGACGAGCGCCGCCTCGACGGCGGGCAGCAGCGCGTCACGGTCCCACGCGGCGGGGGCGGGGCCGAGGCCGTTGACGACCGTGGCGCGCCCGTCGTCCTCGAGGAAGATGAGGGAGAGCCGGCCCTGGCCGTCGTGGGGGACCGGGACGAAGGCGCAGCCCTCGGCGGCGAGGAGGGTCGGCAGGCGGTCGTCGTCGCGCGGGGCGAGGCCGAGGAGGCGGTGCTCGCGGCCGAGGACGCGCAGGGTGCGGCAGACGTTGACCCCCTTGCCGCCGGCCACGGTGACGGTGCGCGCGGCCCGCGAGACCGTGCCCGGGGTCAG
>JBQGCR010000908.1:0-2333 GCA_052038585.1 Kineosporiaceae bacterium | reverse complement strand
GAGATGCCGTGCGAGCGGGCCTGGTCGGCGACCTGCTTCTCGACGAGCGGCGTGCGCACGTAGGCCGGGTTGAGGCAGTTGGAGGTGACGCCCTTCGGGCCGCCCTCGAGCGCGACGACCTTCGAGAGGCCCTCGAGCCCGTGCTTCGCGGACACGTAGGCGGCCTTGTACGCGCTGGCCCGCAGGCCGTGGACGCTCGAGACGTTGACGACCCGGCCCCAGCCGCGGTCGTACATGTGCGGCAGCGACTGACGGACGAGCCGGAAGGGGGCCCGCAGCATCAGGTCGAGGATGAGGTCGAAGCGCTCGAGCGGGAAGTCCTCGACCGGGCTGACGTGCTGGATGCCGGCGTTGTTGACGAGGACGTCGACGTCGGTCGGCAGGGCCGCGATGCCGTCGAGGTCGCTGAGGTCGACGACGTGCGGCTGCACCCCGGCGACGGCGCCGAGGCGCTCCAGGCCGGCGGCGTCGCGGTCGACGGCGTGCACCTTCGCGCCCGCCTGCGCGAGGGCGACGGCGACGGCCTCGCCGATGCCGCTCGCGGCGCCGGTGACGAGGGCGGTGCGGCCGTCGAGGTCGACGGCCGGGGTGCTGCTGGCTGCGGTCATGGTGCTCGACAGTAGGGACGAGGACGCTCTCGCCCGGTGTGTGCGCGTCACACATTGCGGGCGGGGTGGTGGTGCGCGGCGACCATCCCGGATGGTCGAGCGCGAGATGTACCCCCAGGGGTATATAGTGCTCGCCACCGACACCGTCCACCCGGGAGCCCCGATGCGTCTGCGCCGTCTCGCCACGGTCCTCGTCCTCTCCGTCCTCGCCACCGGCACGCTCGGGGCCTGCGGGTCCGGCGACCCGCAGGTGAGCGCCACCGCCGGCGCGGCGGCCTCCGCGGCGCCGAGCGCCGGCGCGCACCTCGACGCGGCGCAGTTCGCCGCCGCCCTCAAGCGGCCCGGGACGACGGTCCTCGACGTCCGCACGCCCGGCGAGTTCGCGCAGGGTCACCTCCCGGGCGCCGTCAACCTCGACATCGAGGGCGCCGACTTCGGCGCGCGGGTGGCGCAGCTCGACCCGGCCGGCGCCTACGCCGTGTACTGCCGCTCCGGCAACCGCAGCGGGGTGGCGCTCGAGGCGATGGCGCAGTCGGGCTTCACCGGGGCCTACGACCTGGCCGGCGGCATCGGCGCCTGGCAGCAGGCCGGCGGCGAGGTCGTCACCGGCTGAGCGCCGCGCGTCCCCCGGGGGGCGAGCGCACGCGCGTCACCCCGGTTCGTCCGCGAGACCCCGGCTCCGAACCGGGGTCTCGTGGACATTTCGGGGTGACCCCGAAAAGCTGAGGCACCGGGGGCGGTCACGGTTCGGACACGACCGGCCCCCATCCGTTGACGGCCCACCGGCGGGCGGGGAGATACTGGCGGGGTGACGGATGGGAGCGCTCCCACGCTGACGGGACCTTCTGTGCCCGGTCAGCGTCCGCACCCGTCCGGCGACCGTGCCGCGACCGACCGGGAACCCGGTCGCGTCACGGGAGCCGGACGGCCTCCCACCCTCGCCGAGGTCGCGGCCCATGCGGGGGTGGGCCGCGGCACCGCGTCGCGGGTGCTCAACGACTCCCCGCACGTCAGCCCCGCCGCCCGCGACGCCGTGCTCGCGGCGGTCGCGGAGCTCGGCTACGTGCCCAACCGGGCGGCCCGCTCGCTCGTCACCCGGCGCACCGACACCGTCGTCCTCGTCGTCTCCGAGCCCGAGGAGCGGGTGTTCGGGGAGCCGTACTTCGCCGGCATCGTGCGCGGCATCGGCGAGCGGCTGGCGGAGGCCGGCCTCCAGCGCGTCCTGACGATGGCCGGCGCCGCCGGCGGGCACGAGCGGGCCGCGGCCTACCTCACCGAGCAGCACGTCGACGGCGTGCTCCTCCTGTCGCTGCACGCCGAGGACCCCCTGCCGTCGCTGCTCGAGGCCCGCGGCGTCCCGACCGTCTGCGGCGGCAGCCCGGCGACGAGCCGGCCGGCGTACCTCGTCGACATCGACAACCTCGCCGGCGGACGCAGCGCCGTCGACCACCTCGTCGCGACCGGACGGCGCCGCCTCGCCGTGCTCGCCGGCCCGCAGGACATGTCCTCCGGGCGCGACCGGCTCGTCGGCGCGCTCGACGCCGCCGAGGCCGCGGGCATCGACCGCGCCGAGGTGGCGGTGGCCGTCGGCGACTACTCCGAGGAGAGCGGCCGCCGTGCGATGGCCGAGGTGCTCGCGGCCGGGCCGCCCCCGGACGGCGTGTTCGCCGCCTCGGACCTCATGGCCGTCGGCGCGCTGCGGGTCCTGCGCGAGGCCGGCCTCGA
>JBQGCR010000907.1:0-1983 GCA_052038585.1 Kineosporiaceae bacterium | reverse complement strand
GGTGACGTCCTCTACGCCGCGCTCGCGGTGTTCGGGCTGTGGCTGCTGCGCCCGCCGGCGTCGCGCCGCCTGCTCGGCGCGGCCGCCGGCGCGTGGTGCCTCGCCGTCGAGCTGCTCCAGCTCACCGACGTCCCTGCCGCGGCTGCCCGTGCGGTCCCGGTGTCCCGCCTCGTCCTCGGCACCGGCTTCGACGCCCTCGACCTGCCCGCCTACGCCGTCGGCGTCGTCCTCGCCCTCGCCGTGGTCACGGCTGTCCGAACGCGCCGTGCATGATCACCGCCCCAGCGTGCATGATCACGCGGCTCCTGTCCCCGTGTGATCATGCACGTCATGTCCTTGATCAAGCGCGCTGCGGTCAGCCGAGGAGGGCGCCGGCGATCGTCGCGCTCATGAGGTTGGCGAGCGTGCCGCCGAGGACCGCCCGCAGGCCGAGGCTCGCGATCTCCGAGCGGCGCTCCGGCACGAGCGTGCCGAGACCGCCGAGAAGGATCGCGAGCGAGCCGAGGTTGGCGAACCCGGTGAGCGCGAAGGTCACGACGACCTGCGTCTTGGTCGAGAAGTCGTCGATCTGAGGCGCGAAGTCGGCGAAGGCGACGAACTCGTTGAGGATGACCTTCTGGCCGAGGAAGCTGCCCGCCTGCGCGGCCTCGGCCCACGGCACGCCGACGGCGGCCATGACCGGGGCGAACACCGTGCCGAGGATCTTCTCGAAGGTGAGGTCCTCGACGCCGACGAGCTCGCCGCCGCGGCCGAGGAGCAGGTTGAGCAGGGCGATGAGCGAGATGAACGCGATGAGCATGGCGCCGACGTTGAGCGTGAGCCGCAGCCCGTCCGAGGCTCCGGAGGCGGCGGCGTCGATGACGTTGCGGTGCCGGACCTCGCCGTCCTCAGCGGCGTCGTCCTCGGCGTCGTCGGCGTCGTCGTCGGCCGTGTCGTCGTCGGCCGCGTCGTCGTCCGGTGCGGTGACCGGCTCCTCCGGGGTCTCCCGCGGCTCGGGGACGAGGATCTTGGCCATCGCCAGCCCGCCCGGGGCGGCCATGAAGCTCGCGGCGATGAGGTACTCAAGCTCCGCCCCGAGCAGCGAGTAGCCGACGAGCACCGAACCCGCGACGGACGCCAGCCCGCCGGTCATGACCGCGAAGAACTCCGACCGGCTCATCCGGCCCAGGTAGGGGCGGACGACGAGCGGGGCCTCGGTCTGCCCGACGAAGATGTTCGCGCCCGCGCTCATGGACTCGGCGCGCGTCGTGCCGAGCAGCGCGGACAGGCCGCCGCCGACGACGGCGACGACCCGCTGGAGGATCCCGAGGTGGTAGAGCACGCTCGTCAGGGCCGCGAAGAAGACGATGACGGGCAGCACCTGGAAGGCGAAGACCACGCCCTCCTCCGGCAGCACGGGCCCGAAGACGAAGTCGATGCCCGCGCGGGAGGAGTCGATGACCGCCTGGACGCCGCCGCTCACCGAGGTGAGGGCACGCTGCCCGAGCGGGACGTAGAGCACGAGCACCGCGAGGAGCACCTGGAGGGCGAGCGCCCCCAGGACGGTCCGGGGGCGGATCGCCCGGCGGTCCGTCGACATCGCCACCGCGACGAGGAGCAGCGCGACGCCGCCCCCCACGCCCCACAGCACCTGCACGTCACCCTCCCGTCACCCGGGCGACGCCGTCGTCGCCGTGCACCGTTGCTACCCCGGGACGGCGTGGTCCGCGAGAGCAGGCGTCAGCGGAAGCCGGCCTTGAGGATCCCGTCGTCGTAGCCCTCGACGTCGGCGAGCGGGCGCGGCCCCGGGCCGACGTAGCGGGCGCCGGGCCGCACGAGGCGCGAGGTGCGCTTGTGCTCCAAGACGTGCGCCGCCCAGCCGGCGGTGCGGGCGCACGTGAACATCGGGGTGAACATGTGCGCCGGGACCTGGGCGAAGTCGAGGACGACGGCGGCCCAGAACTCGACGTTCGTCGCGAGCACCCGGTCCGGGCGGCGCTCGTG
>JBQGCR010000906.1:0-2092 GCA_052038585.1 Kineosporiaceae bacterium | reverse complement strand
GAGCTCGCCGTCGCCCGTGGCGCGCACGCGCGCGACCTGGTCGCGCACGCCGGGGCCGGCCAGGACGCCCGCGTCGCCGGACCGCACGGTCGTCGTCCGTCCCCGCGCGTCGACCTGGACGACGGCCGCGGCGTCGGCGAGCGCCGGGACGAGTGCGTCGACGAGCGCGCGCAGCCGCCGCCGCACGGTGGTCGCGCTGTCGAGGGCGGCGGAGACGTGGGCCCGCAGCTCGGCCCGGCGGCGCAGCCGCTGCTCCTCGACGTGCGCCCGCGAGCGGGCGAGCGCCTGGCCGCCGGCCTCGACGAGCGTGGCGAGCAGCGCGAGCTGGTCGAGCGAGAACGGCTGGGGGGTGGCGAAGCTGAAGAAGACGCCGCCCGGCAGCGGTGCCGTCGGCGGGAACGGCACGGCCGCCCAGGCGTCGTCGCCCGCCCCGGCGAGGACCTCGACCACGGCGGGGTAGCGCTCGCGCACCTCGTCGAGGCCGCGCAGGAGCACCGGACGCCCCGTCCGGACTGCGTCGGCGAGCGGGATGCCGGGGTCGTCGGGGTAGGTGGACCACTGCGCGACGACACCGTCGGGGAAGCCCGCGCTGTCGAGCACCTGGTAGTCGCCGTCCCGCGAGCGCAGGGACACCGAGCCGGCCCGGGCGCCGACGACGGCGAGGGCGCGGCCGACGAGGACGCCGAGCACGTCGTCCGGCAGGTCGGCGGCGGCCATCGCGGCGACGGCCTCCTCGAGCCCGACGAGCGTCTCGACGCGCGCGAGGAGCGCCTGCCGCAGCGCGTCCGCGGCGGAGCGCCGCTCGTGCTCGAGCCGGGTCTCCTGGCTGACGTCGAGGAGGGCGACCATGACCCGCCCCGGTTCCACCCGGACGACGTGGGCCCGCAGCGTCGTCCCGGCGGTGTCCGGCGGACCGGGGCAGTGCAGGGTGGTCGCCGGCTCCAGCGGGCCGAGGCGGTGCGGCCGGTGGCGGACCCGCGCGGCGAGGTCCGCGCCCTGCGCGCCGAGGACGGCGAAGAGGTCGGTGCCGTCCGCCCCCGTCGCGACGAGCAGGGGGGCGAGCATGCGCGCCGCGGCCGGGTTGACGAGCCGGCAGGCGCCGTCGTCGTCGATCTCGAGCAGGCCGACGGGGCACTGGTGGAGGAACTGGAGCAGGTCCTCGACGGACGGGCCGTCGTCGTCCGGCCCGGAGGTCATCGCGGTCGCACCGCCAGGTAGCTGCGCCCGGCCCCCGCGGTGGCGAGCAGCCGCAGCCGCACGGGCGTGGCCCGCATCCGGAAGGTGAAGACGTAGTCGAGCTGCTCGTCGAGGTCCTCCCCGGCCCGGCGGCAGTGCCAGTAGCGCTCGGCGACGAGGTAGTTGTTCGTGCACGGCGCGACGGTGAGGAACAGGTCACGGCCGAGGAAGCGCTCCGGCGAGAACCCCGCCCGGCGGGACTCGAAGGCGTTGTAGCCGACGACGGCGTCGTCGCCGTCGACCGTGATGAGCCCGAAGTCCAGGGCGTCGAAGGCGTCGAGCGGTGCCGCGTCGAGCCGTCGGGCCAGTCCGGGCGCGTCGAAGGCGGGTGGGGGGCCGTCGCGCCACACCGCTCCCACCGTGTCCGCGCTCACGGGGGGTGAGCGTACGAAGGCCTCGACCGGAGGTCAACGGGCCGACGTGCGGATCACACGGCCCCGACGATCGGGCCGGAGAAGGTGTGCGGAGCCCGTTCCCGGGGCACGACCGGGGGGTGGACGAGCTCGACCTGCCGGTGTCGGCGACCAGCCCCGCGCAGGCGCGGTGGTTCGTCGACGCCGTCGTCGGGCCCGTCTTCCCCCAGGCGATCGACGCCGCCGTCCTCGCCGTCTCCGAGCTCGTGACGAACGCGGTGCGGCACGCCGAGTCCGCCGTCACGGTCCGGATCTGGTGCACCGACGCGAGCCTGCGGCTCGAGGTGTCCGACGACGGGCCCGGCGTCCCCGCCGCCGGCCGGCCGGAGGACTCGGCGGTCCACGGGCGCGGCCTGCTCATCGTCGACGAGATGTCGGACCGCTGGGGCGTCGACGAGGACGGCGCGGCGGGCAAGACCCTGTGGCTGGAGCTCGACCGGCAC
>JBQGCR010000905.1:0-4899 GCA_052038585.1 Kineosporiaceae bacterium | reverse complement strand
GACGTCGTGCTCACCCAGGACCTGTGCCGGGTCTGCGCGCTCCCGGCCGACGCCGCCCGCGAGGCGGTCGAGCGGATCGGCTGTCCCGGAACGGTTCTCACGTTCGACCCGCACACGCTGGCCGAGGTGCTCGACGGCGCGGTGGAGGTGGCGGACGCCTGCGGGCAGCCCGGTCGCGGCCGGACGGTGCGCGACGGCCTCGCGGCCCGGCTCGACGCCGTCACGGCGGCCGTCGGCGCGCGTCCGCGGCCCCGCGTGCTCGTCCTGGAGTGGACCGACCCGCCGTTCGTCGCGGGCCACTGGGTGCCCGACCTCGTCGCCGCGGCGGGTGCGGAGCCGGTGCTCGCGCGGGCCGGCGGCCGGTCGGTGACGACGACGTGGGACGCGGTGGCCGGTACGGGCTGCGACGCCGTCCTCGTCGCGCCGTGCGGCTTCGGCCTCGACGACGCGGACGCCCAGGCGCGGGCCGTCGCGCCGCGCCTGCCGGCCGGGGTCCCCGTGTGGGCGGTGGACGCCGGTGCCGTCGTCACCCGGCCCGGCCCGCGCGGCGTCGACGCCGGCGAGGCGCTCGCCGCCGCGTGGCACGAGGGGTGCGGGTTGCCGCCGCGGCCGGACCTCGTCCGTCGGGTCCGGCGGGAGGGATGAGGCCCCCCGGCCGACGGGGGGATGGGCCGGGGGGCGGTGCCGCGCTCGTCGGGGGGGAGGGCGAGCGAGACGTCTTGAGTTTAGGCTTACCTCACTGGGTCGGCCAGCGCCCTCTTTTAGGGGGTTGGTGCGCTGCGTGACCGCCTGGCCCGCAGCGCGGCGTGCATCGCCGCGACCCTCGGCACGGGGATCGACCGTCCCTCCTCGACGAGGCCGGCGTCGAGCCGCTGCGGTGCCGGCATGAGCGCCGCCCACGGGTCGCCGTCACCGAGCAGCGCCGCGGTGGTCCGGATGGTCCACGCCGCCGGGTCGACCTCGGTGAGGCCGTCCCACGGCACCGGCACGGAGACCGGTGCGCCCGGCCGCACCCGGGGCGAGTAGGCGGCGGCCACGGTGGCCGTGCCGGAGCGGGTGGAGTCGAGGAAGACCTTGCCGTCCCGCTCGTCGCGCACGTAGGCGGTCGTCGCGACGACGGGGTCGAGGCGCTCCGCGCGGACCGCGAGGGCCCGGGTCGCGGCGGCGGCGTCGTCGGCGTCCGTCCCGGCCGCGAGGGGGACGACGACGTGCACGCCCTTCGCCCCGCTCGTCTTGACCAGCCCGCTCATCCCGACGTCCGCGAGGGCCTGGCGCACGAGCAGCGCCCCCTGCGCGGCGGCGGCGAAGGACGCCGACCCCTCGGGCGGGTCGACGTCGAGCACGAGGTGCGTCGGCGCGCCGGCGTCCGTCCCGGGGAACAGGGGCACGTGGAGCTCGACGCAGCGCTGGTTGCCCAGCCACATCAGCGTCGCGACGTCGCCGACCACCGGCTGGTGCAGCTCGCGCCGGCCGGCGTGGGACCACACCGCGAGGCGCGGCACCCAGTCGGGCGTGTACCGCGGGAGGTTCTTCTGCATGAACGGGTCCTGGCCGCGCAGGGTCCGCACGACGCTGAGCGCGCGACCGGCGAGCACCGGCAGCAGCCGGTCCGCCATCGCCTCGAGGTGGTCGACGAGGTCCCGCTTCGTCGCCCCCGAGCCGTCGAAGAGCGGCTCGTCCAGGTTGGTCAGCGTGACGCCGTGACGCTGCTCCTTCGTCGTGCTCGCCATCGCGCGATTCTCCTCCCGCCGGGTCGCGGCGCCACCCGCCGCCGGTCGAGCAGCACGACCGCCGCGGCGCCGCACGCCAGGCCGACGCCCGCGCCGGCGACGAGGTCGCTGACCCAGTGCGTCGAGCGGATCCACGAGGTCGCGCAGACGAGGAGGACGACGGCCGCGGCCGGCCAGGCGACACGTCGTCTCACCCTGCGCCGCACCGGTTCCCGGCTCACGAGGACGAGGACGGCGGCGACCGCCGCGATGTTGGCCGCATGCCCGGACGGGTACCCGCCGAGCGTCCCGTCGAGGCCCGCGGTGAGCACCCCGTCACCGCCGCGCCGGGGTGACGGGCGGGCCCAGACGAGCTTGGCGCCGCCGACGACGACGTTGACGGCGAGCATGGCGAGCAGTCCGGCGAGGACCGGCCCGGCGTCGCGCCGCCGGTGGGCCATGACGGCCAGCACGGCGACGGCGAGGGGGTAGCCGACCGCACGCTGCCCCGGCAGCTCCGTGACCTTGCCCACCCGGTCGACCCACCGGTGCTCACCGTGCAGCGCGACGGCCGCCGCCCGGTCGAGCCCGTCGAGCAGGCCGAGGACGACGAGCACGGTGACGACGACGGCGAGGGCGGCGCCCCCGGCGGCGAGCGCGCCGTCGGAGCGCCGGTCCGGCGCGACTGGACGGTCACGGCCGCGCGCGGGCACGGCGACACGCCCCGGGGTGCGACCACCCGGCGTCAGGAGGTCCAGCCCTGGGGCGACCTCGACGTGCGCCGGCTTCACGCATCAAGGGTAGGCAGACGGGGGCATAAGGGGCAGTTCGAGACGACCATGGTCGCGACTTGCGTCGGGCCTCGGGCATCTAGTTAGGTAAGCCTTACCTAATCAGTTGTGGCTCAGCCCGGAGGACCGTCCCAGCCATGCGCCGTCTCCTGCCCGCCGCCGTCGCGGCGGCCCTGCTCGCCCTCGCCGCCTGCGGCTCCCCGTCGTCGGAGGGCTCCGCCCCCAGCCCCGCGGGCACCCCCAGCCCCGCGGGCACCGTCGCGGGCGCCGACGCCTCGGCCTTCCCCGTGACGATCGAGCACGCGCTCGGGACGACGACGATCCCCGAGGTGCCGCAGCGCGTCGCGACCCTGTCCTGGGTCAACGCCGACGTCGCGCTGGCCCTCGGCGTCGTCCCCGTCGGCATGGCGCGGGACGACTTCGGCGGCACCGACGCCGGCTCGACGCCGTGGAAGGACGCCCGGCTCGCCGAGCTCGGCGCCTCGCTCGGCACCGACGCCGCCCCGGCGCAGTACTCCGAGGTCGACGGGCCGGCCTACTCCGACCTCGCCCGGCTGCGACCCGACGTCATCCTCGCCGCGTACTCGGGGATCACGCAGGAGCAGTACGACAAGCTCAGCGAGATCGCCCCGGTCGTCGCCTACCCGCAGGGGGCGTGGGCGACGCCGTGGCAGGAGACGACCCGGCTCGTCGGCGAGGCGCTCGGCCGCTCGGAGCAGGCCGAGGAGCTCGTGACGACGACGGAGCGGGCGGTCGCCGACGCCGCCGCGGAGCACCCCGCGCTCGAGGGCACGACCTTCATCGCCTCGAACATCGAGCCCGGCAAGGCCGACGGCATCGGGCTCTACACCGCGATCGACAACCGCCCGCGGTTCCTCACCTCGCTCGGGATGCGGCAGGCGGACGTCGTCACGCGGAACTCGACCGACGGGGCCTTCTACGTGCCGTGGTCCCCGGACCGTGCGGACGAGCTCGACGCCGACGTCGTCCTCACCTGGGTCGCCGACGAGTCCGTCGCGCAGGCGATCGCGGACGACCCGCTGCTGCGCCGGATCCCCGCCGTCGCGGCCGGCACCCTCGTCACCCAGACCGACGCCACCGAGGTCCTCTCGATCTCCGCGGCCAGCCCGCTGTCGCTGCCGTGGGCGCTCGACCGGGTCGTGCCGAAGCTCGCCGAGGCCGCCGAGAAGGCGGGCCGGAGCGCGTCGTGAGGTCCGGTCCGCGCCGGGGCCCGGCGGTCGGTGCGGCGGCGGCCGGGGTGGCCGGCGCGGTGGCCCTCGTCGCCCTCGCGGCCGGCGCGTCCCTCGTCGTCGGCGCCCGCTCGGGCCTGGCCGACCACGCGGTGCTCCTGGCCCGGGTGCCGCGCACCGCGACCGGGCTGGCCACCGGCGCGGCGCTCGGCACGGCGGGTGCCCTCCTCCAGGGACTGACCCGCAACCCCCTCGCCGAGCCCGGCCTCCTCGGGCTCGGCGCGGGGGCCGCGGCCGCCGTCGTCGCCGCCGTCCATCTCCTCGGGGTCGCCGGCGTCGCCGGGTTCTTGTGGTTCGCCTTCGCCGGCGCCGCCGCGGCCGGCCTGCTCGTCCACGTCCTGGCCGCCCGGGGGCCCGCCGGCGCGACGCCCGTGCGGCTCGTCCTCGTCGGCACCGCCGTCACCGCGGTCCTGTCCTCGGCGGTCAGCGCCGTGCTCGTCTCGAGCCAGCAGTCGTTCGAGTCCTACCGGTCCTGGCAGGTCGGCGCGCTGACCGGGCGCGGCTTCGACCTCCTCGTGCCCGTGCTGCCCTTCCTCGGCCTCGGCGCGGTCCTCGCGCTGGCCTGCGCGCCGGCGCTCGACAGCCTCGCGCTCGGCGACGACGTCGCCCGCGGCCTCGGCCGCCGGGTCGGGCTCGTCCGGCTCGCCGCCGGGGCCGCCGTCGTCCTCCTCGTCGGCGCGAGCGTCGCCGTCGTCGGCCCGCTCGCGTTCGTCGGGCTCCTCGCCCCGCACGCCGCGCGCCGGCTCGTCGGGTCCGGCCACACCCGGATGCTGCCCGTCGCCGCGCTCACCGGGGCCGTGACGGTGCTCGTCGCCGACGTCGCCGGCCGGGTCGCGCTGCCGCCGGGCGAGGTGCCGGCCGGCGTCGTCGTCGCCCTCCTCGGCGGCCCGCTGCTCGTCGCGCTCGTGCGCCGCAGCCGGGCGGTGCAGGCATGACGCCCGGCAGCCCCCGCCGCAGCCCCCGCCGCAGCCGCGGGGCCGCCGGCGCGCTCGTGCTCGTCGTCACCGCGCTCGCCGCCGTGCTGCTCGTCGCGGGCGACGGCTGGTACGTCCCGCCGGCCGACGTGTGGCGGGTGCTCACCGGCGCCGACGCCGGCGTCGCGTCCTTCGTCGTCGGGCAGGACCGGCTGCCGCTCACCGTCGTCGGGCT
>JBQGCR010000904.1:0-2472 GCA_052038585.1 Kineosporiaceae bacterium | reverse complement strand
GGCGGCCGACGCGGCGGACGACGACGACGAGGGGGCGCCGGAGGCGCCACCCGACGGCAGCTGCTCGCGCAGCCGCCGGACGACGGGGGGCTCGATGGTCGACGACGCCGACCTCACGAACTCGCCCATCTCCTGGAGCTTGGCCATGACGGCCTTGCTGTCCACTCCGAGCTCCTTGGCGAGCTCGTAGACCCGGACCTTTGCCACATCTCTCCTGTCTCGGTCCGGGCCCGGACAGGCGCGAACCGTCGTTTACTGCAGGGGGCTGCTCATCGCTGCAGACTCATCGGGTGCTCATCAGCAATCGACCCGCTTCCACTCGGACGGCTTTCGTGCTCAGGGACCCCCGCCGGCGGCGGGGCTCCCTCCTGCGGTGAGGTGCTCGCTCACCGGGGCGGTGTCGAGCGGTCCCTCCCGGCGCAGGGCCCGGGGGAACGCCCGACGGCGCTCGGCGAGAGCGAGGCAGGCGGGGTCGGGGTGCACCCAGGCACCGCGCCCCGCGAGCCTGTGCCGCGGGTCGGGGAGGACGCTCGGGCGTCCGTCCACCTCTCCGGCGACCACTCGCAGCAGGTCTGACCAGTCGGCTCGTTCTCGGCAGCCCACACAGGTGCGCACCGGCCCCCGAGGGGACCCGTCGACGTGGGTGTCCTGCCGGACCGCGTCACCGGCCTCGGACAGTCTAACCCCAGACGCGTCCGGATCCATGCCCGGGCTCGCCGTCATGCCGGGGGCGGGCCGCCCGGCTCGACGTCCGGACGGATGTCGATCCGGGCCCCGGTGAGCTTGGCGGCGAGCCGGGCGTTCTGCCCTTCCTTGCCGATGGCGAGGGAGAGCTGGTAGTCCGGCACGACGACCCGGACCGACCGCGTCGCGGGGTCGACGAGCGTCGCCGAGATCACCTTGGCCGGCGACAGGGCCGCCGCGACGAAACGCGCGAGGTCCTCGTCGTGGTCGACGATGTCGATCTTCTCGCCGTGCAGCTCGTTGACGACGGCGCGCACCCGCTGGCCCATCGGCCCGATGCACGCGCCCTTGGCGTTGAGCCCGGAGACCCGCGTCCGGACCGCCAGCTTGGTCCGGTGCCCCGCCTCCCGGGACAGGGCGACGATCTCCACCGAGCCGTCGGCGATCTCCGGCACCTCGAGCGCGAAGAGCTTGCGCACGAGGTTGGGGTGCGTGCGCGACAGGGTGATCGAGGGGCCCTTGAGGCCCTTGCGGACGCCGAGGACGAAGCAGCGCAGCCGCGTGCCGTGCGCGTAGGTCTCCCCCGGCACCTGCTCCTGCGGCGGCAGCAGCGCCTCGACCGTGCCGAGGTCGACGTGGATCATCTTGGGGTCCGCGCTCTGCTGGACGACGCCGGAGACGATGTCGCCCTCGTGCGCCCGGAAGTCGCCCCGGACCGTCAAGTCCTCCGCGTCGCGCACCCCCGGGAGGATCGTCTGCCGCGCCGTCGTCGCGGCGATCCGGCCGAAGCCCTCGGGGGTGTCGTCGTACTCGCGGAGCACCTCGCCGGCGTCGTCGGTCTCCTGGGCCCAGACGACGACGTGGCCGCTGGACCGGTCGAGCTCGACGCGCGCCTTCGGCTGGGCGCCCTCGGTGCGGTGGTAGGCGAGCAGGAGCGCCTGCTCGATCGTGCGGACGAGGACGTCGAAGGGCACCTCCTTCTCGCGCTCGAGCATCCGCAGCGCCGCCATGTCGATGTCCATCACGCCTCCTCGTCCTCGTCCGTGCCGTCGTCGGTGCCGTCGTCGGTGTCGTCGTCGGTGTCGTCGGCGGTGTCGTCGTCACCGTCGTCGTCGCCCTCGTCGAGCGTCGCGAGGTCGGCGTCGTCGTGCCCCGGCGGGTTGAACTCCACCTCGACGTGCGCGCGGGCGACGTCGGCCAGGGCGACGGTCCGGCCGTCGTCGAGCGTGACGTCGTCGGCGCCCGCCTCGGCGAGCCGGCCGGTCACGGTGGAGCCGTCGCGCAGGACGAGGCGCACGAGCCGGCCCCGGTTGCGCACGAAGTGCCGCCGCTGCGTGAGCGGGCGGTCGACGCCCGGCGAGGACACCTCGAGGACGTAGGGCGCACCGCCCATGACGTCCGAGCCGTCGAGCGCTGCGGACAGGGCCTGCGACGCGGTCGCGACGGCGTCCATCGGGACCCCGCCGGAGCGGTCCTCGGGCAGGTCGACGACGACGCGCAGCACGCGCCGGCGACCCATCGGGGTCACGGTGACGTCCTCGAGCACGAGCCCGGCGGACTCCGCGGCGGTCGCGGCCAGGGCGCGGACCCGCTCGTCGACGGGGGACGCAGCCACGGTGCCTCCCTCCGTCTGCAGCTGTGGTGGTACCGGTCCTGCGCCGGCCGCGGGGCGGCCGACATCGCAGGGCAGCCTACCCCGCCCGGCGTCCGGGTCCGGCGTCCCGTCCCGGGGCCGCCGGCGGGTCCGTGGCAGGATCGATCCCGTGGGGGACCCGTCGCGCCCGGCCG
>JBQGCR010000903.1:0-2001 GCA_052038585.1 Kineosporiaceae bacterium | reverse complement strand
ATCGGGACGGTGCCCGCGGCGCAGATGCGCGCGCTCGCCGAGGACAGCGACCTGCTCGTCGACATGGACCTGCGGACGCTGACGAAGGCGTGCGCGGCCGTCGCCGCGACCGGCCGGCCCGGCGAGGCATGGGTGGGCCTGTCGACCCCGGCCCTCGCGGGCAGCGGCGTCGTCGACGCCGTCCGCACGGCGCTCGAGGACTCGGGCCTGCCCCCCGGACGGCTCGTCGTCGAGGTCCACGAGTCGACGCTCGGGGTCGACGCGCCCTCCGTCACCGCGACCCTGCTCGCGCTGCGCGACCTCGGCACGGGGGTCGCGGTCGACGACGTCGGCTCGGGGCCGACGCGCCTGTCGGGGCTGACGTCGACCCCGCTGACCGCCGTCGAGCTCGGCGCGTCCCTCGTCACCGGGCAGGCGACCGGGCGGGCCGGCGGCGAGGACGGCCGCGCCCGGCGCGCCCTCGTCGAGGCCGTCGTCGGCTTCGGGCACGCGCTCGGCCTCGTCACCGTGGCGTGCGGGGTCGCGTCCCCGGACGACCTCGCGACCGCCCGGGACGTCGGCTGCGAGCGCGCGACCGGCCCGCTGTGGGGGCCGCCGTCCCCGGCCGCGGACCTCGCGCGCGCCCTCGCCGAGGCCGGCGCCGGGGCGCGGAGGGACGGCGATAGGGTCGACGCATCGTGACGAGCCAACCCCCTACGGGCCCGCCGGCCCCGGACGGCGACCGCCCCTCCCCCCGGCGACGGTCCCGCCTCGTCGACGACGGCACCCGCCTCGTGCACGGCGACCTGCACAACCACTCGCTGCACTCCGACGGCCGCGGCGACCCCGAGAAGGCCTTCGCGAGCATGCGGGCGGCGGGGCTGGACGTCGCCGCGCTGACCGACCACGCGTCGATCCCGCGCCTCGGCCTGGGTGACCTGCACCTCGGCCAGTACCCGGACGAGGGCGCGCTCGCGATCGCCCGCTCCGCGCCGCGCAGCTTCGACGAGGCGGCCTGGGAGCGCACCGCCCGCCTGGCCGACGAGCACGACGTGCCCGGCGAGTTCACCGCGCTGCGCGGCTTCGAGTGGACCGAGCCGTGGCTCGGCCACGTCAACGTCTGGTTCTCCGGCGGCTACCTGCCGGTGACGACGCCGGGGACGCTGCGCGGCCTGCAGGACTGGCTCGTCGAGGCCGAGCCCGACGCGCTCTTCGGCTACAACCACCCCGGCCGCGAGCCCGGCCGGCTCGAGGAGTTCGCCCGGCCCGGCCACCTCGGCGCGAGCGGCCCGGCCCTCGAGCGGCGGATGGTCGCCGCCGAGGCGTTCAACCGGCAGTGGGACTTCCTCTTCGGCGGCGACGCCGTCGCGGCCGGCGTGCCCGGGCGGTCCCCGCTCGCCGCGATCCTCGACGCCGGCTGGCGGCCCGGGCTCATCGGCTGCAGCGACGAGCACGGCACGTCCTACGGGCTGGCCGGCAAGGGCCGGACCGGCCTGTGGGTCCGGGAGCACTCCCGCGACGGCGTCCGCGAGGCGCTCGCCGCGCGCCGGGTCTTCGCCACCCGCGAGGTCGGCCTGCGCCTGGACGCGACGCTCGACGGCGTCCGGATGGGGACGCCGCTCGACGGGTCCCTCGGCGGCCGGCACGAGCTCGCGGTCGACCTCGCGGGCGGGGCGTACGACGGCGAGGACGTCGTCCTCCAGGTGCTCGTCGGGGACGGCGACGGCGGCGTCGTCGTCGCCTGCTCCGTGCCCGGCACCGGCGGCGACGTGACGCGCGGGGAGGTCACGCTGCCCGACGGCTGCGCGTGGGTCGTGCTGCGGGTCGCGGACCCGCACCACCACAGCGACACCCCCGGGCCGGACGGCCACCCGGCGAACGCCTGGGGCGTCGCCTACGCCAGCCCCTGGTGGCCCGCCCCCTGACCCGCCGACTCCCGGCCCGATCCCGGCGCCCGCGCCCCCCGGCCCCGGGGGCGGGCCGCCCCACCCCCCCCCCGCCGGGGGGGCGCGGGGCCCCCCC
>JBQGCR010000902.1:0-3332 GCA_052038585.1 Kineosporiaceae bacterium | reverse complement strand
CGTCACCGGCGGCCTCGGCGGGCTCGGCCTCGTCACGGCCCGCTGGCTCGCCGAGCAGGGCGCGACCCGCCTCGTCCTCGCCGGCCGCTCCGCCGACGAGACCTCGTTGGACCCCGCTGCGGCAGAACAGGTCGCCCGGCTGCGCGCCCTGGGCAGCGACGTCGTCCTCGTCCGCGCCGACGTCACCCGGCGAGCCGACGTCGAGGCGCTCGTCGCCGCGGCGACGGCCGGCGGCGTCCCGCTGCGCGGCGTCGTCCACGCCGCGGGCGTCCTCGCCGACCAGCTCGTCGCCGACGTGACCCCCGAGGCGGTGGCCCGGGTCTGGGACGCCAAGGTCGGCGGCGCGGTGCACCTCGCGGCGGCGACCGAGGGGCACGACCTCGACCTGTTCTGCCTCTACACGAGCGCCGCCGGGCTGCTCGGCTCGCCCGGCCAGCTCGCCTACGCGGCGGCCAACGCCTGGCTCGACGCCTTCGTCGGGCAGCGCCGCGCCGCCGGGCTCGTCGCCTCGTCGGTCGCCTGGGGCGCCTGGGCGCAGGTCGGCGGGGCGGACGCCGCCCGCAACGCGCTGCTCGACCCGATGTCGGTCGACGAGGGCGTCGAGGCGCTCGCGGCGGTCGTCGCGTCCGGGCGGGCGACGACCGGCGTCGTCCGGCTCGACCCGGCCCGGATGGTCGCCGTCCTGCCGCACCTGGCCGGCGTCCCGTTCTTCGCCGGGCTCGGCGGGACGGCGCCGGACGACGACGCCGCCGACTGGGCCGGCCCGCAGGCGCTCGCCGGCCTGGCCCCCGACGCCGCGCGGGCGGCCGTGCGCGACCGGCTCGTCGAGCGGGTCGCCGTCGTCATGGGCCAGGCCCCCGAGCGGCTCGACCCGGCGGCCTCGCTGACCACCCTCGGGGTCGACTCGCTCATGGCGGTCCGGGCGAAGAACGCCGTGGAGGCCGACTTCGGCGTCGTCCTGCCCGTGCGCCTGCTCCTGCAGGGCGCGAGCCTCGACGAGCTCGCCGGCTTCCTGTGTCAGGAGCTCGGCCTCGCGGAGGGCGACGCCGGGTCCGCCGTCGGCACGCAGCCGGCCGTCGTCGGCCCGCGCGACACGACCGAGCGCTGGCTCGTCTCGGTGTGGGGCCAGGTGCTCGGCGCCAAGCCGGAGAGCGTCACGGCGCCGCTCGCGGACCTGCTGCCGGGCGACGACGCCGAGCGGGGCGTGCTGCTCGACCTCGTCCGGGAGGCGGTCGAGGCCCGGTTCGGCGACGAGGTGGACCCCGCCGTCGTCCTCGCCGCCCCGACGGTCGAGGCGCAGGCCGACGTCCTGCGCCCGCTCGTCGACGGCCACGGCGACAGCCTCGTGCGTGTCCTGCGGGCGCCGGAGGCGGTGACCGAGCCGGCCGGGGACGGCCTGCCGCTGTTCCTCTTCCACCCCGCGGGCGGCCCGACGAGCGTCTACGCGCCGCTGCTGTCCCTCATGCGCGCCGACCGGCCGGTCTACGGCCTCGAGCGGATCGAGGCCTGCCCGACGATCGAGGAGAAGGCCGACCGCTACCTCGAGCACGTCCGCCGGCTCCAGCCGCACGGGCCGTACCGGCTCGGCGGGTGGTCCCTCGGCGGGTGCCTGGCGTACGAGATGGCGCACCGGCTCGTCGCCGAGGGCGAGGAGGTCGACGTCGTCGTCCTCGTCGACACGATCCTGCCCGAGAAGGTGCCCGGGGCGGACGAGCGCACCGTCGTCCGCGACCGGCTCGCCCGCTTCTTCGCGCACATCCGCGAGACCTCCGGCGCCGACCTCGGGCTCGACCCGGACGTCGTCGTCGACCTCGACGACGACGAGCAGGTCGACGTCATGATGGGCGCGGTGACCCGGGCGCTGCCCTTCGTCGGGCCGGCGCTGCTGGAGCACCAGCGCACCTCCTACGTCGACGCCCGGCTCGCCGAGCGGTACGTGCCGCGGCCGTACGACGGCCGGGTCGTGCTCTACCGGGCGGCGGACGTCGGGCTGACGACGACGCTCGACCCGCGCTACGCGCGCGTCGACGAGGCGCTCGGCTGGGACGTGCTCTGCGACCGGCTCGAGGTCGTCCGGGTGCCGGGCGACCACACCTCGCTCATCGACCGGCCGCACGTCGACGTCATCGCCGCGCACCTGCAGCAGGTGCTCGACGGCAGGAGGGTGGGCACCGCATGACGACCCGGGAGCGCCTCGAGGACCTCGAGGACCGGCGCGAGCAGGCCCTCGGCCGCGGCAACGAGACCGCCGTCGCCAAGCAGCACGCCCGCGGCAAGCTCACGGCGCGGGAACGGATCTCGCGGCTGCTCGACGAGGGGTCCTTCGTCGAGCTCGGTGCGCTCGCCCGGCACCGCGCGACCGGCTTCGGCATCGAGAAGGAGCGGCCGTACGGCGACGGCGTCGTCACCGGCTACGGCACGGTCGACGGCCGGCCCGTGTGCGTCTTCGCCCACGACTTCACCGTCTTCGGCGGCAGCCTCGGCGAGGTCTTCGGCGAGAAGGTCATCGCCGTCATGGACAAGGCGCTCGAGGTCGGCTGCCCGGTCATCGGGCTCAACGACTCCGGCGGCGCGCGGATCCAGGAGGGCGTCGTCTCCCTGGCGTACTACGCCGAGATCGGCAAGCGGAACGCGTGGATGAGCGGCGTCGTCCCGCAGCTGTCGATGATCCTCGGCCCGTGCGCCGGCGGCGCCGTCTACTCCCCGGCGATGACCGACTTCACCGTCATGGTCGACGGGATCTCGCACATGTTCGTCACGGGCCCGCAGGTCGTCGCGGCGACGACCGGCGAGCGGACGACGACGGAGGAGCTCGGCGGGGCGCACACGAACGGCAGCGTCTCCGGCAACGCGCACTACGTCGCCGCCGACGAGGCCGAGGCGATCGGCTGGGTGCAGGACCTCCTGGGGTTCCTGCCGCAGAACAACAAGAGCGCCCCGCCGTCGTACGCCGTCCCGCGGGTGACGGGCGTGACCGACGCCGACCGGGTGCTCGACACGGTGGTCCCGGACCGGGACAACCAGATGTACGACATGCGCCGGGTGCTCGAGGTGGTCGTCGACGACGGCGACCTCCTCGAGGTGCACGCCCTCTTCGGCACGAGCGTCATCACCGCGTTCGCGCGGGTCGAGGGGCACAGCGTCGGCGTCGTCGCGAACCAGCCGCTCGTCCGCGGCGGCGTCCTCGACATCGACGCCTCCGAGAAGGCCGCACGCTTCGTGCGGTTCTGCGACGCGTTCGGCATCCCGATCCTCACGTTCGCCGACGTCCCGGGGTACCTGCCGGGCACCGACCAGGAGCGGGGCGGCATCATCCGGCGCGGCGCGAAGCT
>JBQGCR010000901.1:0-4024 GCA_052038585.1 Kineosporiaceae bacterium | reverse complement strand
TGCGGCGACTACGCGATCCTCGCCGCCGTCCAGGGGTTCCTGCCCGAGCTCGGCGTCAAGCGGGAGAACGTCGTCTGCGTCTCCGGGATCGGGTGCTCCTCGCGCTTCCCCTACTACCTCAACACCTACGGCCTGCACTCGATCCACGGCCGCGCGCCGGCGATCGCGACCGGGCTCGCGACCTCGCGCGGCGACCTCAACGTCTGGGTCGTCACCGGTGACGGCGACGCCCTGTCCATCGGCGGCAACCACCTCATCCACGCCCTGCGCCGCAACGTCAACCTGACGATCCTGCTGTTCAACAACCGGATCTACGGCCTGACCAAGGGGCAGTACTCGCCGACGTCCGAGCCGGGCAAGATCACGAAGTCGACCCCCGTCGGCTCCGTCGACACCCCGTTCAACCCGGTGTCCCTCGCGCTCGGGGCCGAGGCGACCTTCGTCGCCCGGACGATGGACTCCGACCGCAAGCACCTCACGTCCGTGCTGCGCGAGGCCGTCGCCCACCGCGGGTCGTCGCTCGTCGAGATCTACCAGAACTGCCCGATCTTCAACGACGGCGCCTTCGACGTCCTCAAGGACCGCGACGAGGCCCAGGCCCGGCTCGTCCACCTCGTCCACGGCGAGCCGATCCGCTTCGGCACCCCCGCCGCGGACGGGCTCGGGTCCAAGGGCGTCGTCCGGTCCGCGACCGGCGGCGTCGAGGTCGTCGAGGTCACCGCCGACACGGCCGGCTCCCTGCTCGTCCACGACAAGACCGCCGACGACCCGTCCGTGCAGTTCGCCCTCTCCCGCCTCGACGGCCCGGAGATGGCGCACGTCCCCGTCGGCGTCTTCCGCTCCGTGGAGCGGGCGGCGTACGACGACCTCGTCCGCGGCCAGGTCGACAACGCCAAGGCGGCCGGGGAGGCGTCCGACGACGACCTCGCCGCCCTGCTCGCGGGCAAGGACACCTGGACGGTCTGACCAAGATCCAACAGATGCAGCGCTGAGATACGGGTGAGCCGTATCCCAGCGCTGCATCTGTTTGATCTTGCCGCAACGACGGCGTCATGATCGCCGCATGGACGTCCCGCGGGTCGCCGAGCGTCAGGCAGGGGCCTTCACGCAGGAGCAGGCTCTGGCCGAGGGGTGGAGCCTCTCCCAGGTGAGACGGCGCGTCGCCGCCCGGGCCTGGCTGAGGCTGCCGGGTGGCGCGCTCGCCGCCGCGGACCCCGCACCGGAGCCGTTGACGATCGCCCGCGGCCTGAGCCTCGTCTGGCCGGAGACGGTCGCCTGCTTCCGCACCGCCGCGGTCTTCTGGCGGCTGCCCGTCGAGCAGGACGGCACGGTGCACGTGCGGGCCGGCCGCGGCCGGCGTGCTCCCGGCGTCACGGTGCACCGGCCGCACGACGAGGACGGCACCTGGACCACGCCGTCGGGCCTGCACCTCACCGACTGGACGGCCACGGCCACCGACTGCCTCGCCCTGGCTCCGCTCGACGACGCCCTCGACCTCTACGCCTGGCTGCTCACCCGCAAGAAGATGACGCACGCGAACCTGCGCCGGGCCGCCGCCGACCGCAGCCCACGCAAGGGGACGGCTCAGCTGCAGCGCCTGACGGCCCTCACCCGGCACGGCGCCGTCAGCGCCGCGGAGCACCGGTTCCACCTGCTCCTGGACGCCGCGGGCCTCACCGGCTGGGAGGCGAACGCGGACGTCGTCGACCGTCACGGTCGACGCGCCGTCGTCGACGTCCTGTTCCGCGAGGCGCGCGTGGCGGTCGAGATCGACGGCTTCCGGGCCCATCGCGAGCGCGACCGCTTCGTCGCCGACGCCCGCCGGCACAACCGCGTCGGCCTCGCCGGGTACGCCGTGCTGCGGTTCACGTGGTGGGACGTCACCGAGCGCCCCGACGAGGTCGTCGCCGAGGTCAGGGACATGCTCGCCCGGGCCTAGAATCGTCGGATGAATCCGACGCAGCGGGGTGTGCTCTACGGCGCCGGCGCGTACTTCCTCTGGGGCGCCTTCCCGCTGTACTTCCGGCTCATGGAGGAGTCCGGGGCGTTCGAGATCGTCCTGCACCGGATCCTGTGGGGCCTCGTCGTCTGCGTCGCGGTCGTCAGCCTGACCCGGGCGTGGCGGCGGGTCGCGCCGGTGCTCCGGACGCCGCGGCAGGTGCTCCCGCTCGCCGCGGCGGCGGCGTTCCTCGCGGTGAACTGGGGCGTCTACGTCTACGCGGTGAACTCCCAGCACGTCGTCGAGGCGAGCCTGGGCTACTTCATCAACCCGCTCGTCACGGTCGTGCTCGGGGTCGTCGTGCTCCGCGAGCGGCTGCGCCGGGCGCAGTGGGTCGCGGTCGGGATCGGGGCGGTCGCCGTCGCGGTGCTCACCGTCGACTACGGCCGGCTGCCGTGGATCAGCCTCGTCCTCGCCGGGTCGTTCGGCGTCTACGGCCTGCTGAAGAAGCAGGTCGGCGCGGACGTCGGGGCGCTGGAGAGCCTGACGACGGAGACGCTCGTCCTCGCGCCGTTCGCCGTCGTCGCCCTCGCGGTGCTCGAGGCCGGCGGGGACGGCACCTTCACCGCGGACCCGCCGTGGCAGGCGCTGCTCCTCGCGAGCACGGGCGTCATCACGGTCGTCCCGCTCCTGCTCTTCGCCGCCGGCGCCCGCCGGGTCCCGCTGAGCACGATGGGCCTCCTGCAGTACCTCACCCCGGCGCTCCAGCTCGCCGCGGGCGTGCTCCTGCTCGGCGAGACGATGCCCGCGAGCCGCTGGTTCGGCTTCGGGCTCGTGTGGCTCGCGCTCGTCGTCCTCACGGCCGACACGCTGCGCGCGGCGCGGGTCAGGTCCCGGCTCGCGCGCGAGGCCGACCCGCTGCCTGCCTGACGGCCCACAGCCCGCCGAGCAGGAGGACGAAGCCGGGGACGACGCCCGCGACCGTCCGGACCGCGGCGACGTCCGCGCCGGAGAACGCGAGGACGAGCCCGGCGACGCCGAGCAGCCCGAGCGCACCGCCGACCCGGTGCAGCGCCGGCTCGGACCAGACGACGGCGAGCGCGACGAAGTGGACGCCGACGACCGTCGTCACCCACGCGATCCCCGCGTCCTGGGTGTCGAGCGGTCCCGACAGGAGCAGGCCGCCGACGACGACGGCCGCCACCTCGGCGAGCACGACGAGCCAGTACGACCGGGTGAAGCCGCGCCCCGCGACGGGCTCCTCCGGCGAGCGGTCGGAGAACGCCAGGACGAAGACGAGGACGACGGCGGCCGTCGCGAGCCCCCGCAGCGTCCCGGCCCACGGGCTGCCGAGCAGCCCGGCGTTGACCATGACGTAGACGTAGCCGAACACCGACCCGACGAGGGCCCCCGTGTGCCTGCGCATGCCGCCCACCCTGACATGCCGGACACCGCCGGACGCGGCAACGGCCCCGGGACGCGAGGTCCCGGGGCCGTGCCGGTCAGCTGCCCTACGGGGTCAGCGCGCCGTCGCCACGTTCGACATCGGCGAGCGGGCCCCCGTCCCGGCCGCGTTCACGGCCTGGACGGCGAACCGGTAGAACGCCCCGTTGACGAGGTTCGGGAACGTGTACGACGTGCCCGTCCCGAGGAGCGGCGAGACGATCTCCGCCCCCGTCGTCGTCGTCCCGGCCGACGTCGTGTACCGCTGGGCGACGACGCGGTAGCCGGTGATCGGCGGCCCGTTGGCCGCCGGCGCCGTCCACGTGACGGTGGCGTTGATCGGGTTGATGAGCAGCGTCGTCGTCCCGCTCGTCGCCGTCGGCGTCGCCGGCGCGCTCGGCACGTCGGCGAAGGCCCGCGCGACGGACAGGGCCGAGAACGGCCCCGTGCCGACCGCGTTGACCGCCGCCACCTGGACCCGGTACGCCGTGCCGACCGTGAGCCCGGTGAGCACGACCGACGTCCCGGTCGCCGGCCGCAGCGCCCCGACCTGCGCCCCGGCCGGGTCGACGACCCGCACCGAGTAGCCGGTGATCGGCGTCCCGTTGGCCGCCGGCGCCGTCCACGTGACGGTGGCGTTGA
>JBQGCR010000900.1:0-2410 GCA_052038585.1 Kineosporiaceae bacterium | reverse complement strand
GGCTGCGGAGCGCCTTCCGCGGGCGGCTCGGGCTGCGCCGGGGGCTCGAGGCGCTGCGCTCGCCGGCCGTCGTCGAGGCCGCCGTCGCCCTGGCCCGGACGCCGCTCGGACGCCGCGCCGTCGCGGCCGTGCTGCTCGGGGACGGCGGCCGGGTCGGCGGGTCGTTCCCCGACCCGCGGACCCCCGTCCGAGCGGCGGGAGCCGGGTCCCCCGCGAGCCGCCGAGGTGATAGGCAAGGGGCGTGACGAACACCCCTGCCTTCCCCCTGGCCCTCGCGCTGCGCCCGTGGGACGCCCCGGAGCTCACCTCGTGGAACCGGCTGCCGATGAGCGCGCTGCCGCTGCCCACCGCCGAGCGCCGCGTGCCGCTCGACGGCTCGTGGGCGTTCGAGCTCTTCGGCTCCCCGGAGGAGGCACTCGCGCACGGCGGGGACCTCGCGACGTCCGTCGAGGTGCCGGGGGTGTGGACGCGGCAGCGGTTCGACGACGTCCACGAGGTCGGTGACCTGCCGCACTACACGAACGTCCAGATGCCCTGGCCGGACCTGCCGCCGCACCCGCCGGCGGCCAACCCGACCGGGGTCTACGAGCGCCGCGTCGAGGTGCCCGCGGACTGGGCCGGGCAGCGCGTCGTCCTCCACGTCGGCGCGGCCGAGTCGGTCCTCGTCGCGAGCGTCGACGGCCGCGAGGTCGGCATCGGCAAGGACTCCCACCTCGCCCACGAGTTCGACGTCACCGACGCCGTCACCCCCGGTCGCACGCACACGGTCCGGCTGGCCGTCGTCAAGTGGTCCGACGCGACGTTCGTCGAGGACCAGGACCAGTGGTGGCACGGCGGCATCACCCGCTCGGTGTTCCTCTACAGCGCGCCGCCGGTACGCCTGGCCGACGTGCACGTCGAGGCCGGGGCGGACGGCGCCCTGTCCGTGCACGCGCAGGTGACGGCGGCGCCCGCGGCGCTCGAGCCGGGGTGGACGGTGCGCGCCCGCCTCGCCGGGCCGGACGGCGACGTCGACCTCACCGCCCAGGTGAGCCCGGACGGTCCGGTGGACTCCCCGGCCGGCGACGGCCCGCACGACAAGGAGTTCACCCTCGAGATCAACGCGATCGTCTACCGGCACGCGGCCGGGATGCAGCTGTCCGACGGGCAGGCGGACCTCGCCCGCGCGGTCCGGACGCGGCGCCGGGCGAGCCCGAGCGGCTGGGCCGCCGCGTCGACGACCGTGACCGGCGTGCGGCCGTGGAGCGCCGAGACGCCCGTGCTCTACCCGCTGGCCGTCGCGCTCGTCTCGCCCACCGGCGAGACCGTCGACGCCGCGACGCTGCGCGTCGGGTTCCGCACCGTCGAGGTGCGCGGGCGCGACCTGCTCGTCAACGGCGCCCGGCCGTTCCTGCGCGGGGTGAACCGGCACGACTTCCACCCGCGCACGGGCCGGGTCCTCTCGGCCGAGGACCTCCGCGCGGACCTGGAGACGATGAAGCGGTTCGGCTTCAACGCCGTCCGGACGTCGCACTACCCGAACGACCCCGCGCTGTACGACCTCGCCGACGAGCTCGGGCTCTTCGTCGTCGACGAGGCCGACATCGAGTGCCACGCCTTCGCGCACGTGCTGCCGCACGACGTCCGCTACCGCGAGCAGTGGGTCGCGCGGGTGGCCCGGATGGTGCAGCGGGACCGCAACCACGCGAGCGTCGTCCTGTGGTCGCTCGGCAACGAGGCCGGCTACGGCGCCAACCACGACGCCGCCGCCGGCTGGGTGCGCGCTGCGGACGGCACGCGGCCCCTGCACTACGAGGGCGCGATCATGTTCGACTGGTTCGAGGGCGAGACGGCGACCGACGTCGTCTGCCCGATGTACCCGCCGATCGACGCGATCGTCGGCCACGCGACCGGCGGCCGGCAGACCCGCCCGCTCGTCATGTGCGAGTACAGCCACGCGATGGGCAACAGCAACGGCAACCTCGCCGACTACTGGGACGCGATCGAGTCCACGCCCGGCCTCCAGGGCGGGTTCATCTGGGAGTTCTGGGACCACGGCCTGGAGCAGGAGCTGCCCGACGGCCGCACGCGCTGGGCGTACGGCGGCGACTTCGGCGACAAGCCGAACGACGGCAACTTCGTCACCGACGGCGTCGTCTTCCCCGACCGGACCCCCAAGCCCGTCATGTGGGAGCACCTCGCGATCGCCGCGCCGCTGCGGCTCGCCGAGGGCTCCGAGCCGGGCACGGTCGTCGTGTCGAACCCGTTGCACTGGAGGGACTCCAGCTGGCTTGAGGCCGAGTGGCACGTCGTCGTCGACGGGCCGAACGGGACGACGACGGCGGCCTCCGCCGTCGCCGACCAGCCCGTCGTCGAGGCGGGCGGCAGCGCGACGGTCGAGGTGCCGACCGAGCTGCTCTCCGTGCTCGGC
>JBQGCR010000899.1:0-4978 GCA_052038585.1 Kineosporiaceae bacterium | reverse complement strand
CCCGGCCAGCTCTCCGGTGGCATGCGCCAGCGCGTCGCCATCGCCCGGGCCCTCGCCCCCGAGCCCGACCTGCTGCTGCTCGACGAGCCCTTCGGCGCCCTCGACGCCCTGACCCGGCTCGCGATGCACGACCTCGTGCTCGACCTGTGGGACCGGCACCGCCCGGCGATCCTCCTCGTCACCCACGACATCGACGAGGCCGTCGTCCTCGCCGACCGCGTCGTCGTCCTCGACGAGGGCCGCCTCCTGGAGCCGGTCCGGGTGGACCTGCCCCGGCCGCGGGCCCGCCGCGACCCGCGCTTCGCCGTCCTGCGCGACCACCTGCTCGGCCTGCTCGGCGTCGACAACGCCGGGCACTGACCCCCCTCCCACCTCCGCACCGAAGGACACCCTGTGTCGTACACCCATGCCCGCGAACGACTCTCCCGCCGCACGCTGCTGTCTGCGGCGGTCGCCGTGCCCGTCGTCGCCGTCACCGCCTGCGGCGGCGACGAGCAGGCCCCCTCCGCCGCCCGGGTGCCCACCGTCGCCGGCGGGGCGGACCTGTCCGCAGTCACCCTGACGATCGGCGACCAGAAGGGTGGCGCCGAGTCCCTGCTCGAGGCGGCCGGGCTGCTCGAGGACCTGCCCTACGAGATCGAGTGGACCCAGTTCCCCTCCGGCCCGCCGCTGCTCGAGGCGCTCAACGCCGGGGTGATCGACGTCGGCAGCACCGGTGACGCCCCGCCGATCTTCGCAGCCTCCCAGGGAGCGGAGCTGCGGATCGTCGCGGCGTCCCGCTCGGTCCCGGCCGGCGCGGCGGTGCTCGTGCCGCAGGACTCGACGATCGCCTCCCCGGAGGCGCTGCGCGGCCGGAGCGTCGCCGTCGCGAAGGGCTCGAGCGCGCACTACCACCTGCTCCGCGTCCTGGAGCAGGCCGGCCTGTCGTTCGACGACATCACCCCGAGCTACCTGCAGCCGGCGGACGGCCTCGCGGCCTTCACCTCGGGCAAGGTCGACGCCTGGGTGATCTGGGACCCCTTCACCGCGATCGCCGAGCAGACGACCGGCGCCCGCATCCTCGTCGACGGGAAGGGTCTGGTCGGTGGCCTCGGCTTCGTCGAGGCGACCCCGGCGGCCCTGGCGGACGCGGGCAAGCGGGCCGCGCTGCAGGACTGCGTGACCCGCCTCGCCCAGGCGCGAGCGTGGACGCTCGAGCACAAGGACGAGTGGGCCGCCGCCTGGGCCGAGGTCGCCGGCCTGCCCGAGAGCGCCGCTCGCACGACGGTCGAGCGGGCCGACCAGCAGTACGTCCCGATCGACGACGCGCTCGTCGCCGAGGAGCAGGCCGCGGCGGACGCCTTCTACGAGGCCGGGCTGATCCCGCGCCGGGTCGACATCGACGCCATCACCGACCGCCGGTTCAACGACGCCGTCGTCCAGGCCGGCTGACGCCGGCCCCGACAGGAGGACCCACCATGAGCCTTCACCTGCACTGGTTCCTGCCCACCTCCGGCGACAGCCGCGACGTCGTCGGGGCGGGGCACGCCGTCGGCGACCCCCTGCCCGGCCGGACCGTCCCGCGCGAGCCCGACATCGAGTACCTCGCCCAGGTGGCCCGCTCGGCCGAGCAGCTCGGCTTCGAGGCCGTGCTCACGCCGACCGGTACGTGGTGCGAGGACGCGTGGCTGACGACGGCGGCCCTCACCCGGGAGACGACCCGGCTGAAGTTCCTCGTCGCCTTCCGGCCCGGCCTGCTCTCCCCGACGCTCGCCGCCCAGATGGCCGCGACGTACCAGCGCCTGTCGAAGGGCCGGCTGCTGCTCAACATCGTCACGGGCGGCGACGTCGCCGAGCAGGCCCGCTTCGGCGACCACCTGTCCCATGACGAGCGCTACGCCCGGACGGGGGAGTTCCTCCGGGTGCTGCGCGCCGCCTGGGCGGCCGGCGACGGCGGGGACGGCTTCACGTGGACGGGTGAGCACTACGCCGTCGAGGACGCGCGGGTCTCCCGCGCGCCCTCCCCGGTGCCGCCGCTGTTCTTCGGCGGGGCCTCTCCCGCCGCGCTCCAGGTCGCCGCCGAGCACGTCGACACCTACCTCACGTGGGGGGAACCCCCGGCCGACGTCGCGCGGCGGCTCGACCGGGTGCGCGAGCTCGCCTCCGGCCACGGGCGCACGCTGACGTACGGCATCCGGCTGCACGTCATCACCCGCGACACCGCGGCCGAGGCCTGGGACGTCGCCCACCGGATGCTCGACGCGATGGACCCGCGGGTCGTCGCCGCCGCCCAGGAGCGCATGCGGACCGCCGACTCCGAGGGCCAGCGCCGGATGGCGGCCCTGCACAACGGCTCGCGGGACGGGCTCGAGGTGTACCCGAACCTCTGGGCGGGGTTCGGGCTCGTCCGCGGCGGCGCCGGCACGGCGCTCGTCGGCAGCCACGAGCAGGTGGCCGAGCGGATCGAGGAGTACCACGCCCTCGGGCTCGACCACGTCATCCTCTCCGGGCAGCCGCACCTCGAGGAGGCCTACTGGTTCGGCGAGGGCGTCCGGCCGCTGCTCGCGGCCCGCGGCCTGCTCGACGGCACCCCGGCGACCACCGGTCGAGGGGCGCCGGCGTCCCCGGCCCCGGGTCTCGTCGCGGCGTCGTAGCCGGCCCGGACCGGCCCGAGCGGCAGCTCGACCGAGCGGGGACAGGTCCGGGCCGCGAGCGCCGGGTCGTGCGTGACGAGCACGAGCGCGCACCCGTGCTCGACGACCTCGCGCAGGAGCAGGTCGACCGTCTCGGCCTGCGTGAGCAGGTCGAGGCGGCTCGTCGGCTCGTCGGCGAGCAGCAGGGCCGGGCGCAGCAGCATGGCGCGGGCGACGGCGAGCCGCTGCAGCTCACCGCCGGACACCGCCCCGGGCCGCCTGCCGAGCAGCTCCTCCGGCAGGCGCAGCTCCTCGAGCAGCCCGAGCAGCCGGGCCCGGGGCAGCCGGTGCCGGCGCAGGACGTCGTCCAGCGCCGTGCCCGTCGTGACCCGCGCGGGGAACGACTGCGTGGGGTCCTGGTAGAGCTTCTGCAGCCGGCCGCCGGCGAGCACCGGGGCGTGCCGGACGGTCCCGCTGTCGGGCCGGGTCAGACCCAGCGCCACCCCGGCGAGGGTCGTCTTCCCCGACCCGCTCGGCCCGGTGAGCGCCCAGCGCTCGCCGGACCGGACCTCCAGGGACAGGTCCTCGAAGAGCACGGTGCCGCCGTAGCGCTTGCCCACCCGGTCCAGCCCGAGGACCACCTCGCCGTCGGCGGGGGCGGGGGCGTCCTGCCAGCCGAACGTCCAGCGGGACGGCTCGGCGGCGAGCAGCCGCCGGGTCCAGGGGTGCCGGGGCCGGGTCAGGACCTCCTCCACCGGCCCGGACTCGACGACGGTCGCCTCGCGCATGACGAGGACGTCCCCGCCGAGCCGGCGCGCGAGGTCGAGGTCATGGGTGATCGTCAGCAGGTGGCCGCCGCCGTCGACGTGCCGGGCCAGGAGGTCCGCCAGCCGGTCCCGGGCGACGACGTCGAGGCCCTTGGACGGCTCGTCGGCGATGAGCAGCCGCGCCCCGCCGATCGTCGCGGCCGCGAAGGCGACCCGCTGCGCCATCCCGCCGGACAGCGTGTGCGGGTAGGACCGCTCGGTGCCGGCCAGCCCGAGGTCGGCCAGCGCCCGCACCGCGACGGGGTCGGGCTGGCGCCGCCACGACCTTCGCGGGGCGTCGCCCCGGCGGCCCTCGGCCACCTGGGGGAGCACCCGCATCGTCGGGTCGAGCGCGAGGACCGGCTCCTGCGGGAGGATGGCGAGCTCGCGGCCCCACAGGGTGCGGCGGCCGGCACGGTCGGCGAGGTCGAGGTCGCGCCGGTCGAGCCGGAGCCGTCCGGACACCGCGAGCCCTGGGGCGAGGGTGCCCATGACCGCCTGCGCGAGAAGGGACTTGCCCGACCCGCTCTCCCCGACGACCGTCACCGGACGGCCCGGCTCGAGCCGGACGTGCGGCACGTCGACCAGTCGCCGGCCGGCGTGGGTGACGACGACGTCGTCGATCTCGACGCTCACGTGAGCTCCTCGGTGCGGCGCGCCCCGAACAGGGCGAGCGTGAGCAGGGCCAGGACGGCGACGGGCCCGAGCGCCATCCACGGTGCCTCGTCGTAGAAGGGGAAGGCCTCGGTGATCATCTGGCCGAGCTCCGGGGTCGGCGGGGCGATGCCGACGCCGACGAAGCCGAGGGTCGACAGCGCGAGGACGGACGTCACGAGACCGAGCCCGGCCAGGGTCGTCAGGACCGGGCGCAGCTCGGGCCACACGTGCCGCCGCACGACGTGCGCGGGGCCGAGTCGTAGCAGGCCCGCCGCCTCGACCGCGGGCCCGGCGAGGACGACACCGGCCCGGTCGCGGACCACCCGGAAGTACTCGACCCACTGCGCGAGAGCCAGACCCACGTAGAGCGTCCAGAGCCCACCCTGCGCCATGGCGGAGAAGAGGAGGACGACGAGCAGCGCCGGCAGCGCCATGAGCGCCTCGCTCACCCAGCGGAGCACGGCGTCGAGCCGGCCGCCCCGCCACGCCGCGAGCACCCCGAGCGAGCAGCCGAGGAGCAGGGCGGTCCCCACGCTCACCGCCGCGAGCAGCACCGACAGGCGGGTCGCGTGGGCGAGCCGGGTGGCGACGTCCCGGCCGAGGTGGTCCGTGCCGAACGGCGCGTCGGGCGACGGGCCGGCCAGGGCCCGGGCGAGGTCCTGCGCGGCCGGGTCGGGCCGCAGCAGCGGGACGGCGAGCGCGAAGGCCGCGAGCAGGACGAGCACGCCCGCGCAGACGGTGCGGACGGCGGTGCGCCGTCCGGGCGTGCGTCGCCCCGCCGGGGCGCGCGAGGCGGCGGCGCGGGTCAGCTCGCTCACGCCGCCACCCCCGGCACGCCGGCGAGGCGGTGGCGCGGGCGCGGGTCGAGCCACGCGCCGGTGACGTCGACGAGCGTGTTGACCG
>JBQGCR010000898.1:0-4109 GCA_052038585.1 Kineosporiaceae bacterium | reverse complement strand
CGTCCCCGGGGCCGGGGCGAGCTGCAGCGGCCGGCCGTCGCGCGGGCCCGCGTCGCGCCCGGCGTCGCGCGGCGCGCCGTCCGGACCGCCGTGCGGACCGGCGTCGTGCGGGCGGGTGTCGTCGGGCAGCAGGCGCGGGTCGAGCGGCAGCGGGCCGTCCCCGAGCACGTCCCCCGTGGTCCGCGGCAGGGTGAGGACGAAGTGCGCGCCGAGGCCGGGCAGGCCCCAGGCCTCGAGCCGGCCGGCGTGCAGGTGCGCGTCCTCGAGCGAGATCGCGAGCCCCAGACCGGTCCCGCCCGTCGTCCGGGCCCGGGCCGGGTCGCCGCGCCAGAACCGGTTGAACACCTGCGGGAGCTGCTCGGGCTCCAGCCCGGCCCCCCGGTCGCGGACGCCGACGGCCACCGCGGTCGCGTCGGAGGCGACGCGGACGTCGACGGGGCGGCCCTCGCCGTGCTCGAGCGCGTTGCCGAGGAGGTTGCGCAGCACCCGCTCGACGCGCCGGGCGTCGATCTCGGCGGAGCACGCGGCGTCCGGGACGAGCAGCCGCAGCGCCGACCCGCGCCGCTCGGCGAGCGGGCGCAGCCCGTCGACGACGCGCGCGGCGACGTCGCGGACGTCGGCCTGCTCGGCCTCGAGAACCGCTGCGCCGGCGTCGAACCGGCTGATCTCGAGCAGGTCGGCGAGCAACGCCTCGAACCGGTCGAGCTGGTCCTGGAGCAGCTCGGCGCTGCGGGCGAGGGCGGGCTCGAACGAGCCCCGCGCCTCGTGGATGACCTCGCCCGCCATCCGGATCGTCGTCAGCGGCGTCCGCAGCTCGTGCGAGACGTCGGAGACGAAGAGCCGCTGCACCCGGGAGAGCTCCTCGAGCCGGTGGATCTGCCGCTCCAGGGACGTCGCCATCTCGTTGAACGCCCGCCCGAGCCGGGCGAGGTCGTCCTCGCCGCGCACCCGCATCCGCCGGTCGAGCCGGCCGCTCGCGAGCTGCTCGGCGGTGCGCGCCGCCTGCCGCACCGGCGTGACGACCCAGCGCGTGACGACGTACGCGACGCCCGCGACGAGCACGACGAGGGCGAACCCGCCGACGATGAACGTGCGCCGGACGACGTCGAGGAGCGCCTCCTCCCGGTCGAGCCGGTAGGCGACGTAGAGCTCGTAGCGGCCGACGACGGGGATCTCGAGCACCTGGCCGACGAGCACGACCGACTGCGGCGGACCGTTCCCCGGCGTGATCCGGACGAGCTGGCTGTGCTGCGTCGAGGGGTCGGCGTCGACCTGCTGGGACAGCAGCGGCGGCACGTCGGGTTCGGACAGGCCGCCGGCGGCGCGGCCGAACGGGGCGTCCTCGACGGTGTTGGTCCGCGCCTTGCGGATGAGGACGGCGCGGTCGCTGTCGTCGACCGGTCCCTGGAGCGCGGAGACGACGCTGCCGATCGCCGACGCCGCCGACGCCGAGTCGGTGATCGTGTTGCCCGCCTGGTCGAGCTGGGTCTGCGCCTCCTGGGCCAGCCGCAGCGTCTCCCGCTCGGCGGCCGCCCGACGGCTCTCGACGAGCCCGGTCGCGATGCGGCCGTAGAGGAACTGGCCGGTGGCGAGGACGACGACGAGGCCGAGGGCGACCGTCGCGGCGACGACGCGCACCATGAGGCTGCGCCGCCACATCCGGCGGACGGCGACCGCGTGACGGCGCAGGTGCAGCCGGGTCAGCAGCGTGACGAGCGCGTCGCGCCGCCGGCGCCGGGCCGAGCGCACGGGGCGCCCGACCGGGACGAGCGCGGTCCCGGGCACGGGTCCCGGCGGCGGGCCCGGCTCGGGCGCGGGGGGCGGCGGCGCCGCCTCGGGCGGGACGGCCACGGCTCAGGCCGGTCCCGCCGTGTAGCCGACGCCGCGGACGGTGACGACGATGTCGGGCCGCTCGGGGTCCTTCTCGATCTTCGAGCGCAGCCGCTGCACGTGGACGTTGACGAGCCGCGTGTCGGCGGCGTGCCGGTACCCCCAGACCTGCTCGAGGAGCACCTCGCGGGTGAAGACCTGCCACGGCTTGCGCGCGAGGGCGACGAGCAGGTCGAACTCGAGCGGGGTGAGCGAGACGGCCTCGTCCCCGCGGCGGACGGCGTGGCCCGCGACGTCGATCGTCAGGTCGCCGATCTCGAGGATCTCCGGGGCCGGCTCGTCGCTGCGGCGCAGGCGTGCCCGCACCCGGGCGACGAGCTCCTTGGGCTTGAACGGCTTGACGACGTAGTCGTCCGCCCCGGACTCCAGGCCGAGGACGACGTCGACCGTGTCGCTCTTGGCCGTGAGCATGACGATCGGCGTGCCCGACTCGGCGCGGATCTGGCGGCACACCTCGATGCCGTCGCGGCCGGGGAGCATGAGGTCGAGCAGGACGAGGTCGGGCCGGTGCGTGCGGAAGGCCTCGAGCGCGCCGTTGCCGTCGGCGCAGAAGACCGGGTCGAACCCCTCGCCGCGCAGCACGATGCCGAGCATCTCGGCGAGCGCGGTGTCGTCGTCGACCACGAGCACACGTCCCCTCATGGCCTCATGGTGTCACCAGTCCAGCGGCGCTGCCCGGACCGTCCGGCCTGCGTGCGAGGATGGGCCTGTCGCGACGATCTCGGACGAACCTCGGGAGGGCCGGACGTGGGCGAGCAGCCGCCGCAGTGGGGGACGCCTGCGCAGTGGGGGTCGCCGGGCGGCTCGCAGCCGCCGACGCCTCCCCCGCCGCAGGACGCCGCCCCCACCCCGCCCGCGCCACCCGCCTGGGGCGGGCAGCCGCAGTGGGGTGGCCAGCCGCAGTGGGGCGGGCAGCCGCAGTGGGGCGGCGGGGCACCCGGCGCGGGCACGTGGACCATGCGCCCCAAGCCGGGCATCATCCCGCTGCGCCCGGTGACCCTCGGCGAGATCTACGACGGCGCCTTCCAGGCCATCCGGACCAACCCGGGCACGATGATCGGCGTCTCGGCCGCCGTGGTCGGCGTGACGACGGTCGTGACGACGCTGCCCCAGGCCGCGGCCCTGAGCAGCCTCGTCGACAACCCGGTGCTCTCCGACCCGACGGCCGACCCGTCCGACGTCGTCGCGTCCCTCGCCGGCACGTACGCCGCGCTCATCGGTCCCGCTGTCGTCACCTCGCTCGCGGTGACGGTGCTCTCCGGGATGCTCATCGCGGCCGTGAGCAACGCCGTCCTCGGACGCCGCACCACCCCGGGCACCCTGTGGCGGCGTACCCGCGGGCGGCTCCTGCGCCTCGTCGGGCTGTCGCTGCTCATCCCGGTCCTCCTCGCGCTCGCGGCGACCGCCCTGCTCGCGCCGGGCGCCCTGCTCGTCGCGGCCGGGCAGGAGGTCGCCGGGGCCGTCGTCCTCGTCCTCGGGGTCGTCGCCGTCGTCCCGCTCGCCGCCTGGCTGTACACCCGGTGGTCGATGGCGGCGCCCGTCGTCGTCCTCGAGGAGACCGGCGTGCTGGCCTCGATGCGCCGGTCCGCGACCGTCGTGCGCGGCAGCTTCTGGCGCACGCTCGGCATCCTCCTGCTCACCGCCGTGCTCGTCTCCGTCGCCTCGGGCGTGCTCCAGGTGCCGTTCTCCGTGGTCGGCGGCCTCCTCGGCGTCGTCGCCGGCGACGGCGGCGTCTCCTTCGGCTCGGCGCTGCTCCAGCTCGGCGTGGCGAACATCGGCACGATCCTCGCGGGCTCGATCCTCTACCCGTTCCAGGCCGCGGTGACGGCGCTGCTCTACGTCGACCTGCGCATGCGCAAGGAGGGCCTGGACCTCGAGCTCGCGCGGGCGACGGAGAGCGCGTGAGCGTCCCGCTCGACCCGAGCCGGGAGGAGGGCCGCCGCCTGGCCGTCGAGGAGCTCGCGAAGGCCGTCTACGAGGCACGCCGTCCGGGCCTCGTCGAGCGCTTCACCTCGTGGCTGCTCGACCAGCTCGGCCGGCTGCCCGTCCCCGAGGGGCCCGGCAACGCCGTCGTGCTCGGCGCCGTCCTCGTCGGGCTCGTCGCCCTCGTCGCGACGGCCCTGTGGCGGGTCCGCGGGCTCGCCGCGCGGCGCGCGGCCCGCGAGCCCGTCGCGGTCCTCGACGACCCGCGGCGCTCCGCCGCGCAGCTGCGCGCGGCG
>JBQGCR010000897.1:0-2252 GCA_052038585.1 Kineosporiaceae bacterium | reverse complement strand
CCTCCGCCGAGGCGAAGCCGCTCTCGTACATCCGGATCGCCGACAGGACGAACGGGATGAGCAGGGAGTTCACGACGAAGCCGGCCCGGTCCTGGCAGTCGATCGCCTGCTTGCCGAGGGACCCCTCGACCCACTCCCGGGCGCGCTGCGTCGTCTCCTTCGCCGTGAGCAGCGACGGCACGAGCTCGACGAGCTGGAGCACCGGGACGGGGTTGAAGAAGTGGACGCCGATGACCTGCTCGGGCCGCGAGGTGACGACACCGAGCTTCATGATCGGGATCGAGGAGGTGTTCGAGGCGAGGATCGCGTCCGGGGCGGCGACGACCTCGTCGAGCCGCTTGAACAGCGCGACCTTGGCGGCCTCGTCCTCGACGATCGCCTCGACGACGACCTCCCGGTCGGCGAGCGCCTCGACGTCGGTCTCGACCCGCAGCCGCGCGAGCACGTCCGGCGCCGACTCCTCGCCGAGCTTGCCGCGCTCGGCGGCCCGCCGCAGCGACCGCTCGAGCCGTCCGAGGCCGGCCTTCGCGGCGTCGTCGGAGGACTCGACGACGACGACGTCGAGCCCCGCCCGCGCGCTCACCTCGGCGATGCCCGCTCCCATGAGCCCGCAGCCCACCACGCCGATCCGCTGCACGATGCGTCCTTCCGCCGTCCGTCGCTGTCTGACGCCAAGATAGTAGGACGTCCAACCGTCGGGTTCGACGGGGCGGAGTGCTCCACACCGCAGCACGCTGCTCCGACGGTGCGACGTGGCTCCAGGCAGCTGTCCCCTGCGTCGACGTCTACGGCCGAGCGGACGAGCTTGGGGAGGCACGGGCATGCGCGGAGCCCAGAAGGTGGCGGTGATCCGGGACTTCGTCCCGAACGGCCCGTCGCAGACGGCACAGCACGACCGGGCGGTCTCGGCGTGCCGCACCGCGTGCGAGGACCCGCACGGGACCGGGGAGTTCGCGGCCCTGGCGACGGATCGGCTGGCCCTGCAGGAGCCCGACGGCACGCTGTGGTTCGCCGCCTTCGTCGGGGACAACTGGACCTCCGCCTCGCTGTTCGTCCGCTCGGACGACGGACGGTCGCTCGTCCCGCGAATGGTCGGACCTCGGGTCGACGCGCTGCGACGCGAGGGCTCGAACGCCGGCGGCGGATCCTCACGTCGCCGTGGCGGACGCCTCGGCCGATGGGTCACCCGCCGGCGATCGTGAGCGCGGCGAGCCCGGTCGCCGCGACGAGGAGCGTCGACAGGCCACCGAGCAGCACCCCGCGCCGCCCGGTGCGGAGCAGGTCGGCCGGGCGGGCGCTCGTCCCGAGGGCGAAGAGGGCGGCGGCGAGCAGGCCGGACGCCACGGACCGCGCGGCGTCGAGCCCGGCGTCGGGCACGACGCCGGTGCTGCGGACGGCCACGAGGGCGAGGAAGCCGACGACGAAGAGCGGGACGAGGGGCGCCCGGCCGGCGGCGGGGACGCCGCCGCGCAGCCGGCGGGCGACGCCGACGGCGGCGACGAGCGGGGCGAGGAGGGCGACGCGGGTGAGCTTGACCGCGACGGCCAGGGCCAGGGCCGTCGTCCCGACGGGCGACGCGGCGGCGACGACCTGCGCGACCTCGTGGACGCTGATCCCGGCCCACGCGCCGGTCGTCCCGGCGGACAGGTGCAGCGCCGCGCCGGCGGCGGGGACGGCCGCCATGGCGAGCGTCCCGTAGAGGGTGACGAGGGTGACCGCGGTCGCCACCTCCTCCGGCTCGGCGTCGGCGACCGGCTCCATCGCCGCGACCGCGGACGCGCCGCAGACGGAGAACCCGGTCGCGACGAGCAGCCGCAGGCCGCGGGGGACCCCGAGCAGGCGGCCGAGGAGCAGCGTCCCGAGGAACCCGACGAGGACGGTGACGACGACGGCGGCGACGGTCGCGGGCCCGAGCGCGACGAGCTCACCGAAGGACAGCTGGAGGCCGAGGACGACGACGCCGGCCCGCAGCAGCCGGCGGGTCGCCCACCGCGTCCCGGGCAGGACGGCGTGGGGGAGGACGGGACCGACCGCGATCCCGAGCACCACCGCCGCGAGGAGCGCGCTGACGAGCGGGACGGCGCGGTCGACCGCGACCGCGGCCACGGACCCGGCGAGCACCACGAGCAGCCCGGGGACGACGGTGCCCGCGGCCGGGGTCGTCCGGCCCGCCGCGGCGGGGGCGGTCGGTGAGAGCAGCGGCACGGTCCCAGGCTGCGCGGTCCGGGCGGCCCTGCCTACCCGGCAACCAG
>JBQGCR010000896.1:0-6163 GCA_052038585.1 Kineosporiaceae bacterium | reverse complement strand
CGAGCTCGTCGCACCCCCGGGCCCCCCCCGCCCCGCGGCGGCCCACCTCGCGGCGCCCGTGGACCTGCGCGGCACGCCGGGGCGGCTCGCCCGGCGCGCCGCGCTCGCCCGGCTCGTCGAGGACGAGGGCGTCACGTACGGGACCGGCGAGGGGCAGCGCTACCGCGTCGACCCGCTCCCGCTCGTCCTCGCGCACGCGGAGTGGGCCCGGCTCGAGGCCGGGCTCGTCCAGCGCGCCGAGCTCCTCGACCTGCTCCTGGCCGACCTCACGGGACCGCGGACGCTCCTGCGCCGCGGCGTCGTCCCGCCCGAGGTGGTCCTCGCCCACAGCGGCTTCGTCCGGGCCGCCGACCGCAGCGGCCCCGGCCCCGCGTCGCACCTGGTCCTCCAGGCGAGCGACCTCGCCCGGGACGGCGCGGACTGGGTGGTCCTCGGCGACCGCGCCCAGGCGCCCTCGGGCGCGGGCTACGCCATGCAGACCCGGCGCCTGGTCTCGCGGGTCATGCCCGGGCTCTACCGGGACACCCGGCTGGAGCGGCTGCGGACCTTCTTCCACACCGTCCGGGCGGGCCTGCAGGAGGCGGCGCCGGCGACGGCGGAGGCGCCGCGGGTCGTCGTCCTGTCTCCCGGCGCGGGCTCGGAGACGGCCTTCGACCAGGCGTTCCTCGCCACCCTGCTCGGCTACCCCCTCGTCGAGGGCGAGGACCTCCAGGTGCGCGGCGGGCGCCTGCGCCAGCTCTCCCTCGGCCGGCGCGACGACGTCGACGTCGTCCTGCGCCGGGTCGACGCGGCCTGGGCGGACCCGTTGGAGCTGCGCGCCGACAGCCAGCTCGGCGTGCCCGGCCTCCTCGAGGCGGCGCGGCGGGGCACCGTCGCCCTGGCCAACCCGCTGTCGGCCGGGGTGCTGGAGAACGTCGGGCTCCTGCCGTACCTGCCCGCGGTCTGCCGGGCCCTGCTCGGCACCGACCTGCTCGTCCCGTCGGCGCCGACGTACTGGTGCGGCGACCCCGTCGCGCGCGCCCACGTGCTCGCCCGGCTCGACCGGCTCGTCGTCAAGCCCGTCGCCCGGGAGGCGGGGCAGGTCTCGGTGTTCGCCGGCCGGCTGACGGCGGCCGGCCGCGAGGCGCTCGCCGCCCGGATCGAGGCCGAGCCCTGGGGCTGGGCCGCCCAGGAGGCTGTCGACCTCGGCACCGCCCCGGTCGTCACGACGACCGGCCTCCAGGCGCGACACCTCGTCCTGCGGACGTTCTCGGTGCGCCAGGGCGGTCGGCACCACCTCATGGCGGGCGGGCTCGCCCGGGTCTCCGCCGGGCCCGGCCAGCCCCTGGTGTCCGGGGCCTCGTCCGTCGCCAAGGACGTCTGGGTGCTCTCCGCGGACGGCGCCGACGCGCGCGCCGGGAGCGAGCCGGGCGAGCGCGACGTCGCCGCCCTGTCGCTCCTCCCGCCGGTCTCCCGGGCGCTGCCCGCGATCCCGCCGCGGGTCGCGGAGAACCTCTTCTGGCTCGGCCGGTACGCCGAGCGGGCCGAGGACGCCGTCCGGCTCCTGCGCGTCGTCGACGACCTCGCCGAGGACTACAGCGCTCGGCCGGGCACCGCCGGCGCCCGCAGCCTCGAGGTCCTGCTGCGCGCGGTCACCGAGGTGACGCACACCCACCCGGGCTTCCTCGGCGACGTCGCCGACCCGCGGGCCGAGCTCGTCTCGCTCGTCGTCGACGCCGGCCGGGAGGGCAGCCTCGCGCACGCCGTCCGGCGCGCCGCCTGGGCGGCGCACGCCGTCCGCGAGCAGCTCTCGCCGGACACCTGGACGGTGCTCGGCAGCCTCGACCGGGTGCTCGCCGGGCTCACCGAGCGGGCCGGCGACCGGGCCGGCGACGTCCCGCTCCAGCCCGCCCTCGCCCGGGCGCTCGAGGGGCTGCTCGCCCTGGCCGGCCTCGGCGCGGAGAGCATGGTCCGGGACACCGGCTGGTACCTCATGGACGCGGGGCGCCGGGTCGAGCGGGCGCTGCAGCTCGTCCGGCTCCTGCGCCACACGGTGACCCGGCGCCGGTCGGTCGGCGTCGAGCAGCTCGTCCTGGAGTCCGTGCTCGTCGCGGGCGAGAGCGTCATCACCCACCGCCGCCGGCACGCCGGGCGGGCCGAGGTGGGCGGCGTGCTCGACCTGCTGCTGCTCGACCGCACGAACCCGCGCTCGGTCGCCTACCAGCTCGACCGGCTCGGCGAGGACCTCGCCCGGCTGCCCGAGGTGCCGGGGACGACGTCGGCCGGCCTGCTGCGCGCCCTCGTCGCCGTGCTGCGCGAGGGCGCCCCGGACGGCCGGGACCCCGAGCGGCTCGAGGCGCTCCTCGACGTCCTCGCCGAGCGGCTCGAGGGGCTCGCCGACGCGCTCGAGGCCGAGCACTTCGTCCACGCCGCGCCGCGGCGGGCGTTCGGCGTCCCCGGCCTGCCCTTCGGGGGGCCGGCGTGACCCGCTACGAGGTCCGGCACGTCACCCGGTACACCTACGACGCCGAGGTCACGGCGTCCTACGGGCGCACCGTCGTCACCCCGCGGGACCTGCCCGGCCAGGAGTGCCTGAGCACCGGGCTCGCGGTGAGCCCGGCGCCCGAGGCGCTCACCGAGCACGTCGACCACTTCGGCAACCGCACCGCGTACTTCGAGGTGCACGCGCCGCACACCCGGCTCGAGGTGACGGCGACGAGCCGGGTCGACGTCACCCGTGCCGTCCCGGACCTCGCGCCGGCCGACGGCTGGACGTGGGAGGCGGCCGCGCAGGCCGTGCCCACCTGGCCGGACGGCGGCCCGGGGGACGACCTCGACGTCGTCCTCGTCCGCCAGCTCCTCCTGCCGTCGCCGCTCGTCGGCCGCAGCGACGCCCTGACCGCCTTCGCCCGCGACGTGTTCACCCCGGGCCGGCCGGCCGGCGAGGCGGTCGTCGCGCTGACGTCGGCGGTCTTCGAGCGCTTCGCGTACCGCAGCGGCTCGACGACGGTGCGGACGACGCTCGAGGAGGTGCTCGAGCGGCGCGAGGGCGTCTGCCAGGACTTCGCCCACCTCGTCGTCGGCGCGCTGCGCAGCGTCGGGCTGCCCGCCCGCTACGTCTCGGGGTACCTGGAGACCCGGCCGCCGCCGGGGCAGCCGAAGCTCCAGGGCGTCGACGCCTCCCACGCGTGGGCGTCGGTGCTCCTGCCGGAGGTCGGCTGGGTGGACCTCGACCCGACGAACGACCAGCTCGTCGACGACCGGTACGTCGTCACCGCGTACGGGCGCGACTACCGCGACGTCCCGCCGGTCAAGGGGATCATCTTCAGCGAGGCGTCGTCGTCCTCGCTGTCCGTGGGGGTCGACGTGCTGCGGGTGTGAGCGCTCGTTAGCGTGGCGCGGGTGCGTGCCTTCACCTGCGACGTCTGCGGGAGCCTCGTCGGGTTCGAGGCGTCGGTGTGCACGTCGTGCGGGACGGCGGTCGGCTACGACGTCGCGCGGGCCCGGCTCGTGCCCGTCGGCGGGGTGCTGCGGCCCTGCGACAACCTCGGGGCGATCGGCTGCAACTGGCTCGTCCGCGACGGGGCGGCGTCGCGCTGGTGCCTGTCCTGCCGGCTGACCCGCACCCGCCCGCCGCGGGACGACGCCGACGCGCTCGCCGCGTGGAGCCGCACCGAGACCGCCAAGCGGCGCCTGGTCTTCCAGCTCCTCGAGATCGGGCTGCCGGTCGTGCCGCGGGCCGACGACCCGACCGGCCTGGCGTTCGACCTGCTGTCCAGCGCGCGCCGGCGGGTCGTCACCGGGCACGCGGACGGCGTCGTCACCCTCGACCTCGCCGAGGGCCACGACGACCACCGCGAGAAGATGCGCCTGCAGATGGGCGAGCCGTACCGCACGCTGCTCGGCCACCTGCGGCACGAGACCGGGCACTACTACTGGCACCGGCTCGTCCGGCACGACCCCGTTGCGCTGCAACGGTTCCGGGCCGTCTTCGGGGACGAGCGCGCGAGCTACCGGGCGAGCCTGGACCGGCACTACTCCGCCGGGCCGCCGCTGGACTGGGTCGAGCGCTACGTCTCCGCGTACGCGACCGCGCACCCGTGGGAGGACTGGGCGGAGACCTTCGCGCACTACCTGCACGTCCGCGACGCGGTGCAGACCGCGGCGGCGCACGGGATGGTCGTCACCGGCCCGGACGTCGCGGCGCCGGACCCCGCCCTGGTCTCCCTGCCCGCCGAGGGGCCGACGGACGTCCTCGACCTCGTCCGGACCTGGGTGCCGCTGACCTTCGCGCTCAACGCGGTCAACCGGAGCATGGGCAAGGACGACCTCTACCCGTTCGTCCTCAACCCGCCGGTCGTCGACAAGCTCGTCGTCGTCGGCGAGGTGGTCGAGGCGGCGGTCGCCGTCGGCGCCTGAGCAGCCAGCGGGTTGCAAGGGGCCTGCAAGCGCCGGGCCGGAGGGTCTGGGGGACGGACCACCCCGACCCCGGAAGGCAGACCCCCGCCATGTCCCGCACCCGCACCCGCTCCCGCACCCGCTCCTGCGTCGCCGCCCTCGCCGCCTCGCTCGCGCTCCTTACCGCCGGGCCCCTCACCGCCGCGCTCGCGGCCACCGGCGACCTCGACCTCGGCTTCGCCGGTGACGGCGTCGCGTCCCTCGAGGGCGGCGCGGGCCGCGCCCAGGCGATCGCCCGGCAGGCCGACGGCCGCCTCGTCGTCGCCGGGACCGGCGGCTTCGCCGACGGCAGCGTCTCCCGGTCCGGCGTGTGGGTGGCGCGCTACGACGCCGCCGGCGTCCTCGACCCGACCTTCCCCGTCGCGCGCTTCGACGTCACGCCGGGGCTGGACACCGTCCGCGGCGTCGCGCTCGACGCCTCGGGCCGGGTGCTCGTCGCCGGGCACAGCGCCGCGACCCGCGCGGGCGACACGACCGACGTCTTCGTCGCCCGGCTCACCGCCACCGGCGCCCTCGACCGCGCGTTCGGCGGCGACGGCGTCGTCGTCCTCGACCGCGGTGACCACGACATGGCCGGCGGCGTCGCCGTCTCCGGCAGCCGGGTCCTCGTCGCCGCGAGCGCCGACGAGGCCGGCAACTGGGCGAACCACTGGACGCTGCTCGCGCTCACGGCGGGCGGCGCGCTCGACCCGACCTTCTCCGGCGACGGCGTGGCCGACGTCCCGACGGCGGTGGCGGGCGGCTCGTACGACGGGCTGCGCGACGTCGTCGTCCTCAAGGACAAGCGGGTGCTCCTCGGCGGCACGGGCGCCGGCTCCCGGTTCACGACGGTGCGGCTCACCGCGGCCGGGGCGATGGACGCCACCTACGACCGCGACGGCGCGGCGAGCGTGCTCGTCGGCCTCGACGGCGCGGGGACGGCGCTGCTCGCGCAGCCGGACGGCAAGGTGGTCCTCGCGGGCCGCTCGCTCCAGAGCGCGACCGGCAACGACGTCGCCGCCGTCCGCTGGACCGCCGCGGGCGCGCTCGACGCCTCGTTCTCCGGCGACGGCCTGGCGACGGTCGACGTCTCCGGCGCCGCGCAGAACGACGAGGCGTGGGACGTCGCGCTCGGCGCGGACGAGAAGGTCGTGCTCGTCGGGGACGCGACGACGGCCTCGGGCGGCCTCGACCTCGCCGTCGCCCGGCTCGACTGGAACGGCACGCCGGACACCTCGTGGAGCGGGGACGGGCGCACGCTGCTGTCGACCGTCGCCACCGGGAACGAGTTCGGCGAGGCGGTCGTCGTCGACCCGTCCGACCGGATCACCCTCGCGGGGGAGTCGCCGGCCGGCTGGCAGGTCGCCCGCTTCCTCGGCGGGGCGAGCGTGAACCTGTCCGTCTCCGACGCGTCCGTCGTCGAGCCCGACACCGGGACGGTGGCGGCCACCTTCACCGTCCGGCTGTCCGCGCCGACGACGAGCCCGGTGACCGTCCGGTACACCACCGTGCTCGGCACCGGGGCCGCCGCCGCGTCCGCCACCGACCTCCAGAACCGCTCCGGCACGGTGACCCTCGCGCCGGGGGCGACGACGGCGACGATCAGCGTCCCCGTCGTCGGGGACACCCTCGTCGAGCCGGCCGAGACCTTCACCGTCAAGCTGTCGAAGCCGACCGACGCCGGCCTGCTCGACGCGACCGGCGTCGGGACCATCTCGAACGACGACTGACGTCGGTCCGCTACCCC
>JBQGCR010000895.1:0-1623 GCA_052038585.1 Kineosporiaceae bacterium | reverse complement strand
ACCGGCGCCGGCGGCCTGGATGAAGCGCCGTCGGGCGACGCCGTCGGCCCCCTGCGCAGCGGCGTCCTCGGGCAGGGCGGGGTCGGGAGACGTCACAGGGAGCCTTCCGCGTCGACGGGTCGCCGGCAGCGACCGCACCGGCGCGGTCGTTCCCCGCCCGGGCGGACCCATGCGCCTCGGACCCGTGCGCCTCGGACCTGTGCGCCTCGGACCTGTGCGGTCAGCGGTTGAGGTACCTCGTCGCCCCGACGATCGCCCGGCGCGGCAGGCCGCCGGCGCGGGCCCCGCCGAGGGCCGCCCGGGCGGCGACCGCACCGCAGCCGCCGTGGACGCCGCCGCCCGGGGAGATCGCCGCGCTGCTGAGGTAGAGACCGCGGACGGGCGTCTCCGGGCGGCCGAGGCCCGTCGTCGGCCGGAAGACGAGCTGCTGGAAGATCTGCGCCGTCCCGCCGTTGACCGCTCCCCCGGCGAGGTTGAGGTCGCGGGACTCCAGGCTCGACGGGTACTGGTCGAACCGGTCGACCACACGGTCGGTGAACCCGGGCGCGGCCGCCTCGATCTGGCCGGCCATCCGCTCCGCGAGCTCGGCGGCGGCGACGTCGTCCGTCACGCCGTGCGGCAGGTGGCTGTACGCCCAGACGGTCTCGACGCCCTCCGGGGCGCGCGTCGGGTCGGCCTGCGCGAGCTGGCCGACGAGCTGGAACAGGTGCGGGCTGTGCTGGCCGGTCGCCAGGGCCGTCGACCACAGCGCGAGCTCGCCGAGGTCCGTCCCGAGGTGCACGGTCCCGGCGTCGCGGGCCCCCTTGGCCGTCCACGGCACGGGGCCGTCGACCGTCCAGTTGACCTTGACCGTCGGCAGGTCCCAGGCGAAGACGTGGTCGATCTCCTCGAGGATCCGCGGCGGGACCGCGTCGCGCGGGAGCATCTTCTTGTACAGCGCCGGGGCGGAGACGTCGGCGAGGACGGCCTGCCGGGTGCGGATCCGGCGACCGGAGGAGGTGACGACGCCGACGGCGCGGCCGCCGCTCACGGCGACCCGCTCGACGGTCTCGCCGGTGATGACGCGCGCCCCGGCGGCCTCGGCGCGCGAGCGCAGCGCCCTCGCGAAGGCCGCGGCACCGCCCTGCGGGACGGGGAAGCCGACGTCCTGGGCGAGCATGACGAGGATCCAGCCGAAGGCGCCGCTGCCCGGGGCGACCGTCGGGACGTCCGCGTGCATGGCGTTGCCGCCGAGCAGGAGGCCGGCCTTGCGGCCGCCGAAGAGCTCCTCGGCCATCCGGTGCGCCGGGAGCACGAAGGTCCGCACGAGCCGCAGCGCCTCGGCGACGCCGAGCTGCCCGAGCAGGCCACCCGCGGCCCGCACCGGCGGGAACGGGGTGAACAGGGCGCGCAGCAGGTCGCCCTTGACCCGGTCCCACTGGCGCACGAGCCGGAGCCACTCGTCGCCGTCGCCCGGGTGGTCGGCGTCGAGCTCCGCGGCGGTGTCGGCCGGGTCGCGGTGGAGCACGGCGGCGTCGTCGTCGTCCGGCCCGGTGACGTGGGCGACGGGGGCGGGCGCGTGCCGCCACGTGAGCCCGTGGTGGTGCAGGTCGAGACCCTGGATGATCTCCGAGGCGGCCGAGA
>JBQGCR010000894.1:0-2943 GCA_052038585.1 Kineosporiaceae bacterium | reverse complement strand
ACCGGCCGCTCCGGCCGGGCCGCCCCGCCGCCGGCCGCGGCGCCCCGGGTCCGCCGCGGGGGCGCTGCCCTACCAGCGCGTCGCGCCGTCCGTGGCCGTGCTCGCCGTCGTGCTCGGCTACCCGCTCGTGCGTCTCGTCGTCATGTCGCTGCAGGAGTTCGGCCTCGCGCAGCAGTTCGGCCGCCAGGCGCCGTTCGTCGGGCTCGCCAACTACGCGCGGATCCTCGGCGACGAGCAGTTCCGGGCGGTGCTGCTGCGCACCGTGGCCTTCGCGGGGGTCAACGTGGCCCTGACGATGGGCCTCGGGCTGGCGGTCGCCCTCCTCATGACGGGGCTGCGGCCGGTGCTGCGCGGGCTCGTCGGGGTGGCCCTGCTCCTCGCGTGGGCCGTCCCGCCGCTGTCGGCGACCGTCGTCTGGCAGTGGATCTTCGACACCCAGTACGGCCTGGCGAACTGGCTCGTCACGGCCTCGGGGCTGGCCGACTACCGCGGCCACTCGTGGCTGTCGCAACCGCTGTCCTTCTTCGCCGTCGCGACGGTCGTCGTCGTGTGGATGGGCGTCCCCTTCGTCGCGCTGACCCTCTACGCCGCGCTCACCCAGCAGCCCGCCGACGTGCTCGAGGCCGCGGCGCTCGACGGCGCGAACGCCTGGCAGACCTTCCGGCACGTCACCGTCCCGTTCCTCGCGCCGGTCCTCGCGATCCTCACGGCGCTGTCGACGCTGTGGGACTTCCGCGTCTTCACCCAGGTCTACGTCCTCCAGCGCGCCGGCGGCGTCTCCCGCGACACCAACGTCCTCGGCGTCTTCGCCTACCGGATCTCCATCGGGGAGAACCGGTTCGACGTCGGGTCGGCCGCCGCCGTCGTCATGGTCGTCATCGTCCTCGCCCTCACCGCCGTCTACCTGCGGCAGGTCGCCCGGCAGGAGGCGCTGTGATCGGCCCGGCCACCGCGCGGCGCCGCGCCGGGTGGCGCGACGCGGCCGCGGTCGTCGTCGTCCTCGCGTGCGTGCTGCCCGTCTACTGGATGGTCAACACCTCGTTCCTGCGGGGCGTCGACATCAGCGCCCCGACCCCGCACCTCCTCCCCCTGGGCGGCACGCTCGACAACTACCGCAAGGTGTTCGCGGACGGGCGCTTCCTCACCGCGCTCGGCAACAGCCTCCTCGTGACCCTGAGCGTCGTCGCCGCCGCGCTCGTGCTCGCCGTGCTCGCGGCGTTCGCGGTCTCGCGCTTCCGGTTCCGCGGCCGGACAGGCCTCGTCGTCACCGTCCTCGTCGTCCAGATGGTGCCGCCGGAGGCGATGGTCATCTCGCTGTTCAAGGTGCTCGACGGCTGGCAGCTCGTCAACACCGCGCTCGGGCTCGTGCTGGTCTACCTCGTCTTCGTCCTGCCGTTCACGATCTGGACGCTGCGCGGCTTCGTCGGCGGGGTGCCCGCCGAGCTCGAGGAGGCGGCCATGGTCGACGGCTGCACCCGGGTCGGGGCGTTCCGCCGGATCACGTTCCCGCTCATGGCGCCCGGGCTCGTCGCCACCGGCGTCTTCGCCTTCATCCAGGCGTGGAACGAGTTCGTCTTCGCCCTCGTCATCATGAACCGGCCCGAGCACCAGACGCTCCCGGTGTGGCTGCAGACCTTCAACGAGGGGGCCAAGGGCACCGACTGGGGCGGCGTCATGGCAGGCTCGACGCTCATGGCCGTGCCCGTCGTCGTCTTCTTCCTCCTCGTCCAGTCGCGGATGACCCAGGGGCTCACGGCCGGGGCGGTGAAGGGATGAGCGCGCTCGCCCGCGACGCGCACGCCGTCGTCATGGCCGCGTTCCCCGGCCCGCGGGCACCGGGCTGGCTGCTCGACCGGCTCGCCGCCGGGCTCGGCTCGGTGTGCCTCTTCGGCTCGAACGTCACCGGCGGCGACGCCGCGCTGCGGGCCCTCACCGACGTCCTGCACGCCGCGGCCCCGGACGTGCTCGTCGCGCTCGACGAGGAGGGCGGCGACGTCACCCGGCTCGACGCCCGCACCGGGAGCCCGCTGCCGTCGGCGACCGCCCTCGCGCACGTGGACGACGTCGCCCTCACCGAGCAGGTCGCCCGCGCCCTCGGCGCCCGGCTCGCCGCCGTCGGCGCGGACCTCGACCTCGCCCCCGTCGCGGACGTCGACGCCGACCCGGACAACCCCGTCATCGGCATCCGCGCCTTCGGGCCGGACGCCGCGCGCGCCGCCGCCCACGTCGCCGCGTCCGTCCGCGGGCTCGGCGCGAGCGGGGTCGCCGCGTGCGCCAAGCACTTCCCGGGCCACGGGGACACCCGGGCCGACTCCCACCTCGGACTGCCGCGGATCGACGCCGACGCGGCGCTGCTCGACGCCCGCGACCTCGTGCCGTTCCGGGCCGCGGTCGCCGCCGGCGTCGAGGCGGTGATGACCGGGCACCTCCTCGTGCCCGCGGTCGACGGCGCCGGCCCGGCCTCGACGAGCGCCGCCGCGACCGCGCTGCTGCGCGAGCGGCTCGGGTTCACCGGCGTCGTCGTCACCGACGCGCTCGACATGGCCGGCGTGAGCGGTCCCGACGCGCACGGCGGCCTCGGCGCCGCGGCCGTCGCCGCCCTGCGCGCCGGGGCGGACCTGCTGTGCCTCGGCGCGGACAAGGCCGACGCCGACGTCGCGGAGGTGGTCGGCGCGCTCGTCGCCGCGGTCGAGGCCGGCGCGCTGCCCGCCGGGCGGCTCGGCGAGGCGGCCGGCCGGGCCCGTCGCGCGGGACCCGTTGCGGCGCAGCCGCACCCGGACGTCGTCGCCGAGTCGTCCGGGGGGGCCGTCGACGTCACCGGCCCGCTCCCCGACGTCACCGGCGCCGTCGTCGCGCGCTTCGTCACCGCCGCGAGCATCGCCGTCGGCGCCGTGCCGTGGGGCCTCGCCGGGCCGCTCGCGGCCCGGGTGCCCGGCGTCGAGG
>JBQGCR010000893.1:0-5076 GCA_052038585.1 Kineosporiaceae bacterium | reverse complement strand
GCGACGCTCGCCGCGGGCGCGGTCGGGCTGCGCGGGGGCGACGCCGCCGCCTGCGCCGTGGCCGTCCCGGCCGCCGCCGTCGCCGGCGCCCTGCTGCTCGCCCGGTGCCGGGCACGGCTCGGCGGGACGACCGGGGACGTGCTCGGCGCCGGCGTCGAGACCGGCACCGCCGCCGCGCTCGTCGTCCTCGCGGCCCTCGGCTGAGCGGACCGGGCCGTCGCTCAGCCCCTGACCTGGGTCCGGACGAACGGCGGCTTCGTCACGCGGCAGCGGATCCGACGGCCGCGGACGTCGACCGCCACCTCGGCGCCGTCCTCGACGCCGCGGTCGAGCAGGCCGAGGGCGATGCCCTGCTTGAGCGTCGGCGAGAACGTCCCGGACGTCGTCCGCCCGACGACGGCGCCGGCGTCGTCGACGACGTCCATCTCCGCCCGGGGGATGCCGCGCTCGAGGGCGAGCAGGCCCCGCAGCGTCCGGGACGCCCCGGCCTCCCGCTCGGCGAGCAGCGCCTCGCGGCCCCAGAAGGCCGGCTTGGTCCAGCCGACGGCCCAGCCGAGGCGGGCCTGGACCGGCGAGATCGACGTCGACAGCTCGTGCCCGTGCAGCGGGTAGCCCATCTCGGTGCGCAGCGTGTCGCGCGCGCCGAGCCCGCACGGCAGGCCGCCGCGGCTGCGGACGGCGTCGAGGAGCGCGCTCCACAGCGCGGGCGCGGACTCCGCCGTCGGCAGGAGCTCGAAGCCCTTCTCGCCGGTGTAGCCGGTGCGGCAGACCGTCACCGCGCCGCCGGAGAAGGTGGTGTCGACGAAGGACATGTACCCGTGCTCGTGCGGCAGCCCGAGGTTCTCGAGCACCTCGTCGGCGAGCGGGCCCTGGACGGCGAGGACGCCGACCCGGTCGTGCAGGTCGGTCACCGCGACCCCGGTCGGGGACGCCTCGCGCAGCAGCCGCGCCACCTCGGCCGCGTTGGCGGCGTTGGGGACGAGGAGCACCTCGTCGTCCGAGCGCAGGTAGACGATGAGGTCGTCGACGACGCCGCCGTCGGGCGTGCAGCACAGCGTGTACTGGGCCTTGCCGGGCGAGATGCGCTCCAGGGCGTTCGTCAGGCACGCGTCGACGAACGCCGCGGCGCCCGGCCCGCGCACCTCGAGCGTGCCGAGGTGGCTGACGTCGAAGAGGCCGACGCGCTCGCGGACGGCCTCGTGCTCGGCGAGCACGCCGCCGCCGGGGTACTCGATCGGCATCTCCCATCCGCCGAAGTCGGCCGTCTTCGCGCCGAGCGCGAGGTGCTGGCCGTGCAGCGCGGTGCGCCGGGGGGCGGGCTCCTCGCTCGTGCGCGGCGGGGTGGCGACGACGGGGCTCTCGCCGAGCGGCGGGGTGGCAGGGGTCTGGCTCACGCGCACGACCCTAGCGACGCCGGACCCGCGCCACGACCCCGCGGCCGCCCCGTCGCGGTCCCGCCCGGTACCGCCGTCGGGGCCACTGGTTAGCATCGGCTGGCGCGACCGGCAGCGGTGCCGGCGCCGGACCCCGAGCACGAAGGAGCCCCGTGGCCACCCTCACCCTCTCCGCCAAGGACGTCGCCGCGGTGCGCTGCGACGCCGTCGTCGTCGCCGTGGCCAAGGGACCGACCGGTCCGCGCCTCGTCGGCGCGGAGGCGCTGCCCGCGACGCTGCGCGCCGGGCTGTCCCGGGGGCTCGAGGCGCTCGGCGTCACCGGTGCGGCGGACACGGTGCACCGGCTGCCGTCCGGCGGCGCGCTCGCCGCCGGCGTCGTCGTCCTCACCGGCCTCGGGGCGGTCCCGGCCCGGGGCGCCCGCTTCGACGCCGAGACGCTGCGCCGCGCCCCCGGCGCGGCCGTGCGGGGGCTGGCCGGGCTGCGGACCGTCGCCCTGGCGCTGCCGGGCGAGGACGAAGCCGACCTCGCCGCCGTCTGCGATGGCGGCCTGCTCGGAGCGTAATCCTTCTCCCGCTACCGCACCGGCGAGGGCGGCAAGGCCCCCGTCGCCGAGGTCGTCGTCCTCACCCCGTCCGCGCGGACCGCGGCCGCCAAGGCCGTCGTGCGGCGGGCCACGGTGCTCGCCGAGGCCGTCCACGCGACCCGTGACCTGGTGAACACGAGCCCGAACGACCTGTACCCCGCCGCCTTCGCCGACGCGGCCCGCGCGGCCGTCGAGGGGCTGCCCGTCACCGTCCAGGTGCTCGACGAGAAGAAGCTCGCCCGCGGCGGCTACGGCGGCCTCGTCGGCGTCGGCCAGGGCTCGGCGCGCCCGCCGCGCCTGGTCCGGCTCGACTACGCGCCGGCCGGCGCCGCCCGGCACGTCGCGTTCGTCGGCAAGGGCATCACCTTCGACTCCGGCGGCATCTCCATCAAGCCGGCCGCGGGCATGGACGCGATGAAGAGCGACATGTCCGGGGCGGCGGCCGTGCTGTCCGCCGTCGTCGCCGCGGCCCGGCTGGGCCTGCCCGTGCGGGTCACCGGGTGGCTCGCGCTCGCCGAGAACATGCCGTCCGGGTCCGCCCAGCGGCCGAGCGACGTCATCACGATCTTCGGCGGCAAGACCGTCGAGGTGCTCAACACCGACGCCGAGGGCCGCCTCGTCCTCGCCGACGCGCTCGTCGCGGCGAGCGCGACCGAGCCGGACGCGATCGTCGACGTCGCGACGCTGACCGGCGCCCAGATGGTCGCCCTCGGCAACCGGACGTCGGCGGTCATGGCGAACGACGACGCGCTGCGCGCCCGGGTGCACGACCTCGCGACCGCCGCGGGCGAGCAGTTCTGGCCCATGCCGCTGCCCCCGGAGCTGCGCGCGTCGATGGACTCGCCGGTGGCGGACATCGCGAACATCGGCGACCGGTTCGGCGGGATGCTCGTCGCCGGGCTCTTCCTCGCGGAGTTCGTCGGCACCCGCCCGGGGGCCGAGACGCCGATCCCGTGGGCCCACCTCGACATCGCCGGCCCGGCGTTCAACCAGGCCAAGCCGCACGGGTACACCCCGGTGGGTGGCACCGGGGTGGCGGTGCGCACCCTCCTGGCGCTCGCCGAGGACTACGCGGCGCAGGGCTGAGCTGGGCCGCGTAACGCGCCGGAAACCGTTGCGGCGCAGCGGTCCCCGGCCGCGGCGCGACGGCGCGGCCCGCAGATCCAAAGAGTTGGGCTGTAACGGTCAAGGTCGGACGGGTGACGCCCGAAGCAGTGAGGGAAGACATCCGCACCGTCCACGGAGGCTCCAGTGACCGGCTCGTCCCCCGCTCCCCAGCGCGCGAAGGTCGTCGCGCTCGCCCTGGCGACCACGCTGCTCGCCGGCGGAACGTTCGCGACCGCCGCCGTCGCCTCGTCGTCCGCCGACCACGGCAAGGGCGCCTCGCAGTCCGTGACGACCGAGGCCGGCAAGTGGCCCCGCAACGTCACCGCCGGCAAGAAGTGGTGACGTCGGCGTAGCCGTCACCCCCAGCGCACGCGGCGGGCCGGCCCCCTCGGGGTCGGCCCCGCGTCGTGCGAGCGGCCGGTGCCGCGTCAGGCCTCGTCGGCGGCGCGGCGCCGGCGGCGCTCCTCGATCCGCCGCCGCTCGTTGAAGTCGCGCATCCGCTGCGGGTACCCGGTGCGCTGGACGTCGTAGACGGGGATCTTCAGGTACTCCGACAGGCCCTTGATGAGGTGCGGGTCGGTGACCCGGCGGCGGGTCCACTCCCCGTCGGTGGCGATGAGGACGACGGTCGGCGGCGTCACCGTCGTGGGCGGCTCGACGTACGCCTCGACCCCGACCCGCGTGCGGACGAAGTCCTCCAGGTGCCGGCGCACGGCCTCGGCCTCCTCGCGCCGGTCCTCCTTGACGCTCGCAGCGGCCCTGGCCCGCTCCCGGCGGCGCCCGAACAGCCCCACGACGTCCTCCTCCGCTCGCGTCCGACCCCCTGCGACGCCGGCGGTCATCATCCCCGACGACGATCGGCGGGCGCCAGACGTTCCGCCCGGGCCGGGCGCACCGCCCGGCCCTCCCGCACGCGGCGGCGCGTGAGAGTGCTCACCTCCTCGCCACCTGCGGTGTCACCCGACCGTAACGAGGTGGTTGGATGACAGCCACGCGCAAGGTCCACCGCGCCGCGCCCGACGCCGCCCGCTCCGCCCGGGGCCCGCGACGCCGCCAGCGTCGGTCCGAGTGCTCGCAAGGGAGCGAAACACGTGTCCGAGTCCGCAAACGGCCAGGTCTTCGACGTCGTCATCCTCGGTGGCGGCAGCGGCGGCTACGCCGCCGCGCTGCGCGCCTCGCAGCTCAACCTCTCCGTCGCCCTGATCGAGAAGGACAAGCTCGGCGGCACCTGCCTGCACCGCGGCTGCATCCCGACCAAGGCCCTCCTGCACGCCGCCGAGGTCGCCGACTCGGCGCGCGAGAGCGAGCAGTTCGGGGTCAAGGCGTCCTTCGAGGCCATCGACATGGCCGGGGTCAACAAGTACAAGGACGGCGTCATCGGCCGGCTCTACAAGGGCCTGCAGGGCCTGGTGAAGAGCCGCAGCATCACCTACGTCGAGGGCGAGGGGCGCCTCGTCGCCAAGGACACGGTCGAGGTGGACGGCGTCCGCTACACCGGCCGCAACGTCGTCCTCGGCACCGGCTCGTACGCCCGCAGCCTGCCCGGCCTCGACATCGGCGGCCGGATCATGACGAGCGACCAGGCCCTCGTCCTCGACGAGGTGCCGCAGCGCGTCGTCGTCCTCGGCGGCGGCGTCATCGGCGTCGAGTTCGCGAGCGTCTGGAAGTCCTTCGGCTCGGACGTGACGATCGTCGAGGCCCTGCCCCGGCTCGTCCCGGCCGAGGACGAGGCGTGCTCCAAGGCGCTCGAGCGGGCCTTCCGCAAGCGGAAGATCGCCTTCAAGACGGGCGTGCGGTTCTCCGGCGCGACGCAGCACGACGGCGGCGTCACCGTGTCCCTGGAGTCCGGCGAGACTATCGAGGCGGACATCATCCTGGTCGCCGTCGGACGCGGCCGGAACGCCACGGGATTCGGATACGAGGAGTTCGGCGTCCGTATGTACCGCGGCTTCGTCCTCACCGACGTGCGGATGCGCACGAACGTCGAGGGC
>JBQGCR010000892.1:0-2278 GCA_052038585.1 Kineosporiaceae bacterium | reverse complement strand
CGCCGCAGCGACCTGCACGGCCGGTCCCGCCGAGGGTTCTCCGTGCGGCGTCCCGGACGTGCGGGGCTCCGTGCGGCCGACACACCGACCGGAGCACCGGCCGACGCCGGGACCGCCGACGCCGCAGCGGACCCCGCGACGCCCCGGGCCCGCACCCGCCGCGCGGCCCACGGCAGCCACGGAGCGCCGGGGACCCGTCGCCGCCTGGCGGTGCTCGCCGCCCTCGTCCTCGCGGTGCTCCTCGCCGTCGTCTTCTGGCTCGCGCGCCCCGACGCGTCGTCCGCGGCAGGCCCGGCCGACCACGGGTCCGTGGCCGCGGTCGTGGCGGCCGCCGGCGGTGCGGCGCCGCCCGTCACCTCGCGCTGACCCCCGTCCCCCCGAGGGGCAGCAGCCGGACGTGGCCGCTGCCGACGAGGAACGGCAGCGGGTCGAGGTAGGCCCCGTCGCGTCGGGCTCCGAGGTGGAGGCACGCGCGTCGACCGCAGTGGGCCGACGCCGGTCCGAGCAACCCCAGCCGGTCGCCGGCCGCGACCTCGTCACCGACGCGCACCCCGGGGGCGACCGGCTCGTACGTGCTCTCCAGGCCGTCGTGGTGCCGCACCGTCACCGTGCCCCGACCCGCGACGACGCCGGCGTGCGTGACCCGCCCCGCCTCGACCGCCAGCACCGGGGTCGCGGCCGCGACCCCGACGTCGAGGCCACGGTGGCCCGGACCGTACGCCGACGCGGGCGGCACGAAGCGGCGGACGATCGCGGGGACGGGCGTGGCCGGCCAGCGCCACCGAGCACGACCGGCCGGGGAGCCGGCACCCGGCGCGGCGGGGACCGCGCCCGCGAACGCCGGGACCGACGCCGGACTGGACGGGCCGGTCGCCGCGGACCCCGGCGCCCCATCCGTGACGGTCGCGCCCACGCCGAGGGCGAGGCCCGCCGCCACGAGGAGCGCGCCCACCGCGCCGGTCGTCGTCATGGGTCGAGCCTCGGCCGGGCGCCGGGCCGAGGGCCAGGGGGCGCGGAGCATCTGTGGACGGCGCCACGACCGCCGGCGTCCTGTGGACGAAGAGAGTGCGAGGAGTCAGGCCCGGCGCAGGCCGGCGAGGCGGCGGCAGGCCTCGTCGAGGACCTCGTCGCGCTTGCAGAACGCGAACCGCACCAGGGTGCGTGCGGCGTCGACGTCGTCGTGGAAGGCCGACGCCGGGACCCCGACGACGCCGACGAGGTCGGGCAGCTCCAGGCAGAACGCCTCGGCGTCGCGCACCCCGAGCGGCGCGGCGTCGGCGAGGACGAAGTACCCGCCCTCGGGGACGGGCACCTCGAAGCCGGCCGCACGCAGCCCCGCGACGAGCCGGTCGCGCTTGGCCTCCATCGACGTCGCGAGGTCGGTGAAGACCGCGTCCGGCAGCCCGAGTCCGACGGCGACGGCCGGCTGGAACGGGCCGGAGCCGACGAAGGTCAGGTACTGCTTGACCCCGCGCGCCGCGGCCACGGCCTCGGCCGGCCCGGTCAGCCAGCCGACCTTCCACCCGGTCGTCGCGAAGGTCTTGCCGCCCGACGAGATCGTCAGCGTCCGCTCGCGCATCCCCGGCAGCGCCGCGATGGGCAGGTGCCGCCGGCCGTCGAAGAGCAGGTGCTCGTAGACCTCGTCGGCCACCACCCAGGCGTCGTGCTCGACGGCCAGCCGCGCGACGAGCTCGAGCTCCGCGCGGGTGAACACCTTGCCCGTCGGGTTGTGCGGCGTGTTGAGCAGGACCATCCGGGTCCGGTCCGAGAACGCGGCCCGCAGCGACTCCTCGTCGACGGCGAAGTCGGGGAAGCGCAGCAGCGAGGTGCGCCGCACCCCGCCGGCCAGGGCGATGGTCGCCGCGTAGGAGTCGTAGTAGGGCTCGAAGGTCACGACCTCGTCGCCGGGTCGCACGAGGGCCAGCACCGCCGCCGCGATGGCCTCGGTCGCCCCGACGGTCACGAGCACCTCGCGGGCGGGGTCGACCTCCAGGCCGTGGAAACGCTGCTGGTGCGCGGCGACGGCCGCACGCAGCTCCGGCACGCCCGGCCCCGGCGGGTACTGGTTGCGGCCGGACCGGATGGCCTCGACGGCTGCCTCGAGGACCTCGGGCGGCCCGTCGGTGTCGGGGAAGCCCTGCCCGAGGTTGACGGCGTCCTTCTCGAGGGCCAGCTGCGTCATCGTCGCGAAGATCGTCGTCCCGAACTCGGTCAGCGCGGGGTGGCCGGGGATCGAGGGCATGGCCCGCAGGCTACGCGGGGGCGCCGTCGGGCGGGC
>JBQGCR010000891.1:0-3979 GCA_052038585.1 Kineosporiaceae bacterium | reverse complement strand
CAGGTTCGGCGCGAAGTCGTCGACCGCCATCCCGCGCGCGAGGTAGGCCTCGACGTACGTGAAGCCGTTGGCGAGGGTGAACGCGAGCTGCGAGATGGGGTTCGCCCCCGCCTCGGCGATGTGGTACCCGCTGATCGAGACCGAGTAGAAGTTGCGGACCTCGTTCTCCACGAACCACTCCTGGATGTCCGCCATGGCGCGCAGGGCGAACTCGGTGGAGAAGATGCACGTGTTCTGGCCCTGGTCCTCCTTGAGGATGTCGGCCTGGACGGTGCCGCGGACCGTCCGGACGGTCCGGGCGAAGATCGCGTCCCGCTCGGCCGCGTCGGGCTCGCGGCCCTCCTCGGCGCGGAAGCGGTCCACCTGCTGCTCGACGGCGGCGGTGAAGAACATCGCGAGGATCGTCGGCGCGGGGCCGTTGATCGTCATCGACACCGACGTCGTCGGCGCGCAGAGGTCGAACCCCGCGTAGAGGTCGCGCATGTCGTCGACGGTGGCGACCGAGACCCCGGAGGTGCCGACCTTGCCGTAGACGTCGGGCTCGGGGGCGGGGTCGCGGCCGTAGAGGGTCACCGAGTCGAACGCCGTCGACAGCCGGGTCGCGGGCTGCCCCTGGGACAGGAGGTGGAAGCGCCGGTTCGTGCGCGCCGGGTCGCCCTCGCCGGCGAACATCCGGGCGGGCGCCTCACCGGTCCGCTTGAACGGGAAGACGCCTGCGGTGTACGGGAACTCGCCCGGCAGGTTCTCCGCGCGCAGGAACCGCAGGAGCGTGCCGTCGTCCTGCTCGCCCTCGCGGCCGTAGCCGGGCAGCGCGACGCGCGGGACCTCGCTGCCGGACAGCGTCGTCCGGGTCAGCGGTGTGCGGATCTCGTTGCCGCGCACCACGTAGACCTGCTCGGACCCGGCGTAGGAGTCGCGCCGCGCCGGCCACGCCTCGAGGAGCGCGCGGCAGGAGGCGTCGAGCCGGTCGTCGAGCGTGGTCGCGAGGGTCTGCGCGGCCCCCCGGGCGTCGCCGTCGAGCAGGTCCGCCGTCGTGCGGGCGGCCTGACGCTGCCGGGCCAGGTGCGCCTGCTCGGCCGTCGTGCGGTGGTAGCCGCGGACCGCCTCGGCGATCTCGGCGAGGTAGCGCTCCCGGCCGCGGGGGAGCACCCCGGCGAGGCCCGTCGACGTGCGCCCCTCGACCGGGGCGAGCACGGGCTGGAACGGGGCGAGGCCCGTGCCGTGCAGCAGGTCCCGCAGGTGCTGGTAGAGCGCGGTGACGCCGTCGTCGTCGAAGCGGGCGGCGCTCGTGCCGAAGACCGGCATGTCCTGCCACGCCGTGCCGAAGGCGCCGCGGTTGCGGACGAGCTGGCGGGCGACCTCGCGGCGGGCGTCCTCGGCGCCGCGCCGCTCGAACTTGTTGACGGCGACGACGTCGGCGAAGTCGAGCATGTCGATCTTCTCCAGCTGGCTCGCCGCGCCGTACTCCGGCGTCATGACGTAGAGCGAGACGTCGGCGAACGGCACGATCGCGGCGTCGCCCTGGCCGATGCCCGGGGTCTCGACGACGACGAGGTCGGCCCCCGACGCGCGCAGGGCGGCGACGACGTCGGCCAGGCGCTCCGGGACGACGCCCGCGGCGCCGCGGGTGGCCAGCGACCGGAAGAAGACGACGTCGCCGGCCCCGATGCTGTTCATCCGGATCCGGTCGCCGAGCAGCGCCCCGCCGCCGCGGCGGCGCGTCGGGTCGACGGCGACGACGGCGACGCGGAGCTTGTCCTGGCTGTCCCTGCGCAGCCGGCGGACGAGCTCGTCGGTGAGCGAGGACTTGCCCGAGCCGCCGGTGCCGGTGATCCCGAGCACCGGAGCGGTCCGGCCGGCCGCGGCCTCGCGGACCGCGGCCGCGAAGGACTCGTCGGCGCCCGCCTCGAGGACGGTGACGGCGCGGGCCAGCGCGACCTGGTCCCCGGAGCGCAGGGCCGCGAGGTCCGGTGCGCCGGACGCGGCGAGGTCGACGTCGCACTCGCGGACCAGCTCGTCGATCATCCCGGGCAGGCCGAGCCGCTGGCCGTCCTCGGGGGAGAAGATCCGCACCCCGCGCTCGCGGAGCACGGCGATCTCGTCGGGGACGATGACGCCGCCCCCGCCCCCGTAGACCTTGACGTGGGACAGGCCGCGCTGGGCCAGGCGCTCGACGAGGTAGGTGAAGTACTCGACGTGCCCGCCCTGGTAGGAGGAGACGGCCACACCCTGCACGTCCTCCTGGGCGGCGGCGACGACGACGTCCTCGACGCTGCGGTCGTGCCCGAGGTGCACCACCTCGACGCCCTGGGCCTGCAGGAGCCGCCGCATGATGTTGATCGCCGCGTCGTGCCCGTCGAAGAGGCTCGCGGCGGTGACGAAGCGGACGGGGTGTCGCGGGACGTGCAGGGCGGGAGTGGCCATACGGCCGACTGTAGGACATCCGACTATCGGGAGTCACTCTGTCGGGTGACCGAAGATGTTGTTACCCTTCGGTCCGTGACCGACCCCGACCCGATCGCCGAGGCGACGCGCCTGTGGCGCGACCACGGCTGGGCGGACGCCGCGCCGGGGATGGCCGCCGTCACCTCGCTCATGCGGGCGCACCAGCTCGTCCTGTCCCGCGTCGAGTCCGTCCTCAAGCCGTTCGACGTGACCTTCGCGCGGTACGAGGTGCTCATGCTCCTGCTCTTCAGCCGGCGTGGCTCGCTGCCCATGCGCGTCATCGGCGAGCGGCTCCAGGTGCACCAGACGTCGGTGACGAACGCCGTCGACCGGCTCGAGGCCGCCGGGCTCGTCGAGCGGCGGCCGCACCCGACGGACCGCAGGACGACCCTCGTCCACCTCACCGACGACGGTCGCGCCAAGGCGACGAAGGCCACGGAGGCGTTGAACGGCACCGTGTTCGCCGCCCCCGGCCTCGGCGCCGACGACGTCGTCACCCTCGTCTCGATCCTGACCACGCTGCGCCGCGACGCCGGCGACTTCTGAAGGAGAGCCCCATGGCAGCCCGCCCGCTGTCCGACTTCCCGTACTTCGCCCTCGGCGAGGACCACGAGGCGCTGCGCGAGGCCGTCCGCGCCGTCTGCGAGGACAAGGTCGCCCCGCACGCCGCGGAGGTCGACGAGTCCGGCGAGTTCCCGCAGGTCGCCTACGACGCGTTGCGCGCCACCGACTTCCACGCCCCGCACGTCCCGGAGGAGTTCGGGGGCGCCGGGGCCGACGCGCTCGCGACGTGCGTCGTCATCGAGGAGGTCGCCCGGGTCTGCGCGTCGTCGTCCCTCATCCCGGCGGTGAACAAGCTCGGGACGATGCCGCTGCTGCTCGGCGCGTCCCAGGACGTCAAGGCCCGCTACCTGCCGCCCGTCGCGTCCGGCGACGCGATGTTCTCCTACGCGCTCTCCGAGCGCGAGGCCGGCAGCGACACCGCGTCGATGCGCTGCCGCGCCGTCCGGGACGGCGACGACTGGGTGCTCACCGGCCAGAAGTCGTGGATCACCAACGCCGGCGTGAGCGACTGCTACACCGTCCTCGCCGTCACCGACCCCGACGGGCCCCGGGGTCGCAACGTCACCGCGTTCGTCGTCGAGAGGGGTGACGCCGGGTTCTCGTTCGGCGCCAAGGAGAAGAAGCTCGGCATCAAGGGCTCCCCGACGCGCGAGCTGCTCTTCGACAGGTGCCGGATCCCCGGCGACCGCGTCGTCGGCGAGGTCGGCGGCGGGCTGCGGCTCGCGCTCGCGACCCTCGACCACACCCGGGTGACGATCGGCGCCCAGGCCGTCGGGATCGCCCAGGGCGCACTCGACTACGCGATCGGCTACGTCAAGGAGCGCCGCCAGTTCGGCAAGGCCGTCGCCGACTTCCAGGGCGTGCAGTTCATGCTCGCCGACATGGCGATGCAGCTCGAGGCCGCCCGCCAGCTCGTCTACGTCGCCGCCGCCAAGTCCGAGCGCTCCGACGCCGACCTGCCGTTCTTCGG
>JBQGCR010000890.1:0-4150 GCA_052038585.1 Kineosporiaceae bacterium | reverse complement strand
TCGGGCGCCGCTCCCCCGACCAGCTCCGGGCGATGGACTGGGACGGCGACCCCGAGCCGTTCCTGCCCCACCTGTGCACGTTCGGCCCCGCCGAGCGGCCGGTGGTCGAGTAGTCCTGGTTTCGCCCCTGGCTTCACCGGGGTAGATCGCGCTGCATGAGCGTCTTCCGCACCAAGACGATCGAGGACTCGATCGCCGAGACCGACGAGCCCGGTCACCAGCTCAAGCGGTCGCTGTCCGCCGTGGACCTCACGGTCTTCGGCGTCGGTGTCGTCATCGGCACCGGCATCTTCGTCCTCACCGGCCGAGCCGCGGGGGTGCAGGCCGGGCCGGCGGTGGCGATCTCGTTCGTCGTCGCGGGCCTCACGTGCGCGCTCGCCGCGCTCTGCTACGCCGAGTTCGCCTCCACGGTGCCGGTCGCGGGGTCCGCCTACACGTTCTCCTACGCCACGCTCGGCGAGCTCGTCGCCTGGATCATCGGCTGGGACCTCATCCTCGAGCTGGCGCTCGGGGCGAGCACCGTGGCCGTCGGCTGGTCGCAGTACTTCGCCGACGTCATGGGGCAGGCGGGGATCACGATCCCCGAGGGGCTCTACAGCGAGGCGCCGACGCTGTCCTCGCCGAACCTCGTGGCCGCGGCGATCGTCCTCGTCCTCACCGGCGTCCTGTGCCTGGGCATCAAGATCTCCTCCCAGGTCAACCTCGTCATGACGTCGATCAAGGTCGCGATCGTCCTGCTCGTCATCGTCGTCGGCGCGTTCTACGTCAAGGCGTCGAACTACTCGCCGTTCGTGCCGCCGTCGGGCTCGCCGACCGCCGAGGGGGCGACCGCGGCGCCGTCCCTGCTGCAGGACATGGGGTTCTCCGCGGGCACCTTCGGCGTCGCGGGCATCTTCACGGGCGCGGCGCTCGTCTTCTTCGCGTTCATCGGCTTCGACATCGTCGCCACCGCGGCGGAGGAGACGAAGAACCCGCAGCGCGACATGCCGCGCGGCATCCTCGGCTCCCTCGCGATCTGCACGCTGCTCTACGTGCTCGTCTCGCTCGTCGTCGTCGGCATGGTCCGGTACGACGAGGTGAGCGTGGCCGCGCCGCTGGCGGAGGCGTTCCGGTCCGTCGGGCTGCCGGTCGTGGCGACGATCATCTCCGTCGGGGCGCTCGCCGGCCTGACGACCGTCATGATGATCCTCATGCTCGGGCAGTCCCGGGTCTTCTTCGCGATGAGCCGCGACCGGCTCATGCCCCCGGTCTTCTCGCGGATCAGCCCGCGGACGCAGACGCCCGTGCGGGTCACGGTGACCACCGGCGTCGTCGTCGCCCTCATCTCGGCGCTCGTGCCGCTCGGGGAGCTCGCCGAGCTGGTCAACATCGGCACGCTGTTCGCCTTCGTCGTCGTCGCGATCGGCGTCGTCGTGCTGCGCCGCACGCGGCCCGACCTGCCGCGCGCGTTCCGCACCCCGCTCGTGCCCCTCGTGCCGGCCCTGTCCGTCGTCGCGTCGGTCTACCTCATGCTCAACCTGCCCGCGCTCACGTGGGAGCGGTTCGGCATCTGGATGGCGCTGGGCTTCGTCGTGTACTTCGCCTACGGCGCGCGCCGGTCGCGGGTGCGCGCCCGGCTCGAGGGGCGTGAGCCGTCGACGGCGGGGGCCGGCGCCGAGCGGTCCGTCGACCTGCGCGACGCGGAGGACCGGGCCCACCGCCCGGACTGACGTCCGGGCGGGCTCAGGCGCCGAGCAGGAACCGGCGCAGGACGCGGGTGCCGAAGGCCAGGGCGTCGACGGGCACCCGCTCGTCGACGCCGTGGAACATCCCGGCGAAGTCGAGGTCGGCCGGCAGCCGCAGCGGTGCGAAGCCGTACCCGGTCATCCCGAGGTCGGCGAAGGACTTGTTGTCCGTGCCGCCGGACAGGCAGTACGGCAGGACGGCGGCGCCGGGGTCCTCGGCCTCGAGCGCGGCCCGCATCGCGTCGACGAGGTCGCCGGAGAACGGCGCCTCGAGGCTGATCGCGTCCTTGACCGTCTCGACGTCGACGCCCTCCCCGGCGAGCTCGCGGACCGTCGCCTTGAGCTCCTCGGCGCGGCCCGGCAGGAAGCGGCAGTCGAGCAGCGCGGTGGCCGTCCCGGGGATGACGTTCTGCTTGTAGCCGGCCTCGAGCAGCGTCGGGTTCGCCGTGTTCGACAGGGTCGCCCCGACGAAGCGGGCGACGCTGCCGAGGGTCGCGACGAGGGCGTCCGGGTCGTCCGGGCGCAGCGGGACGCCGGTGATCTCCTCGACGCCGGCGAGGAACTCGCGCACCGTCGGGGTGACCTCGATCGGCCACGGGTGCGTGCCGACCCGGGCGACGGCGGCGGCGAGCCGGGTGACGGCGTTGTCGTCGTTGACCTGCGACCCGTGGCCCGCGCGGCCGTGGGCGACCAGGCGCAGCCAGGCGATCCCCTTCTCGGCGGTCTGGAGCAGGTAGGCGCGGCGGCCCGCGATGTCGACGGAGAACCCGCCGACCTCGCTCACCGCCTCGGTGCAGCCCTCGAAGAGCTCGGGGTGGGTGTCGACCATCCAGCGGGCGCCGTAGTCGCCGCCCGCCTCCTCGTCGGCGAGGAAGGCGACGACGACGTCGCGCGGCGGCGTCGTGCCGGACGCCACGAGGTCGCGGACGGTCGCGAGGATCATCGCGTCCATGTCCTTCATGTCCACCGCGCCGCGGCCCCACACGCAGCCGTCGGCCACCTCGCCCGAGAACGGGTCGACCTGCCAGTCGCTCGCCCGGGCCGGGACGACGTCGAGGTGCCCGTGGACGAGCAGCGCCGGGCGGCTCGGGTCGGCGCCCTCGATGCGGGTGACGACGTTGGCCCGGCCCGGCGCCGACTCGAGGATCGTCGTCGAGAGCCCGACCTCCTCGAGCAGCCCGGCCGCGTACTCGGCGGCCTTGCGCTCGCCCGGGGTGTTGTTGTCGCCGTAGTTGCTCGTGTCGAAGCGGATCAGCTCGCGGCAGATCTCGACGACCTCGTCCTCGGGGGCCGGACGGACGCCGTGGGTCTCGGTGGTCATCGCCCCACCGTAGACGCCGGGGGGCACCCCGCGTTTTCGGGGCGCCCCCCTCCCCGTGCTAATGTCGTCATCGCTCCGGCAGTGCCGGAGCCACCTGTCCGGGTGGCGGAATTGGCAGACGCGCTAGCTTGAGGTGCTAGTGCCCTAACGGGCATGGGGGTTCAAGTCCCCCCTCGGACACTGCACGGAGAAGCCCCCGGCCTGAGCACCAGGCCGGGGGCTTCGTGCGTCCCTCCGTGGCCGGCTACTCCCCCGTGACGGCGCCCAGGGTCAGGCCGCTGACGAGCCAGCGCCGGACGGCGAGCCCGGCGAGGATCATCGGCAGCACGACGATCGTGCCGATCGCCGTGAGCTGGCCCCAGTCGATGCCGGTCTGGGTGACGAGCTGGCTCGCCGCGATCGGCAGGGTCTGCGAGCTCGGGCCGGCGAAGACCGTCGCGAACGCGTAGTCGTTCCAGGCGAACACCAGGCACAGGACGCCGGTCGTCACGAGGCCGGACTTCGTCAGCGGCAGGACGACGTACCAGAACGCCTGCCAGCGCGAGCATCCGGCGACGAGCGCCGACTCCTCGATCGACGGGGAGATGTCGGCGAAGAAGGCGCTCATGAGCCACGTCGCGAACGGCAGGTTGAACGTCATGTACGCCAGGACGAGGCCGGGCAGCGTGTCGATGAGCCCGGCGAGCCGGAACATGAGGAACAGCGGGAGGATCACCGCGGCGATCGGCGCCATGCGCGTCGAGATGATCCAGAACGAGAGCTGGTCCTTGTTGCGCATCGTCGACCGGGCGAGGCCGTAGCCGGCGAGCGTGCCGAGCACGAGCGACAGGACGGTCGCGGCGCCGGCGGCGACGACGCTGTGCCACAGGTACGGGGTGAGGTCGTTCGCGCCGCCGAAGAGGTTGCGGTAGTTGTCCAGCGTCGGGGTGAAGAGCACCCGCGGGGTGCTCGCGGTGACGTCGGCCCGGCTCTTGAACGAGCTCATGAGCATCCACAGCAGCGGCACGAGGGTCCAGGCGAGGGCGACGACGACGACCACGGCGACGGCGAGGCGCCCGGCGAGCGGGGTGCGGTGCTGGGCCGCCCCCGCACCGCCCGCCTGCGG
>JBQGCR010000889.1:0-2627 GCA_052038585.1 Kineosporiaceae bacterium | reverse complement strand
TCGTGACGCCTTGCGCGGCGAGCTGCGGCGCGAGGGCGTCCACCATGCCGATGACGCCGGCCTTGGACGCGGCGTAGTTCGTCTGGCCGACGTTGCCGGCGATGCCCGCGATGGACGAGATGCCGACGACGCGGCCGCCGGCACCGAGCGCGCCGTCGGCGACGAGCTCCTCGGTGATCCGGTGCGCCGCAATGAGGTTGACGGCGATCGTCTGCTGCCAGCGGGCCCGGTCGAGGTTGACGAGCTTCTTGTCCCGGGTGATGCCCGCGTTGTGGACGACACCCCGCAGCGGCACGCCGAGCCGGCGCACCTCGGCGACGATGCGCGCCGCGGCGTCCGGCGTCGTGATGTCGGCGACGACGGCGCCGCCGCCGACGGCCGACGTCACGGCCTTGAGGTCCGAGGCGAGCGCGGGCACGTCGACGCCGACGACCGTCGCGCCCTGCCGGGCGAGCACGGACACCATCGCGGCGCCGATGCCGCGTGACGCGCCGGTGACGACGACGCCGCGGCCGGCGAGCGGGCGCAGCGTGTCGGCCGGGGCGTCGTCCGCCGTCGTCGGCACGGCCGTCCCGACGTGGACGACCTGGCCGTCGACGAAGGCCGAGCGGGAGGAGGCGAGGAAGAGCACGGTGGACTCGATGCGGTCCTCGGCGCCCGGCGCCACGAGGACGAGGTTGGCGGTGGACCCGCCGCGCAGCTCCTTGGCCAGCGAACGCGTGAAGCCCTCGAGCGCGCGCTGGGCGATCCGGGCGGACGCCGTCGTCGTCGCCGAGGGCTCGGTCCCGAGGACGACGACCCGGCCGTTGCCGGCGAGCCGGCGCAGCGGGTCGGAGAAGAAGTCGCGCAGGAGCACGAGGTCCTCGGGGCGCTCGATGCCGCTCGCGTCGAAGACGAGGGCGCCGAGCCGCTCGCCGTCGCGCGGGCCGTCCGGGCCGCACGTCGTCACCTGCGCGCCGGCGCTCTCGAGCACCGCGGCCGCGGCCTTGGCGAGGACGCCGGGGCCGCTGCTGCCGACGAGCGCGGGGCCGACGAGGAGCGGCTGGCCCGGCTCGAAACGGCGCAGGACGGGCGGCACGGACAGTCCGAGGCGCCGGACGACGTCCCGGCCGGCACTCGACGAAAGAAGGGTCTGGATAGGATCCACGGCGGTAATGTAACTTCCTGTGTAACTGGCTGTCTACATTGGAGACGACGACGTGCCCACCCCCTCCCGCTCGACGGGCAAGAGCGCCCGGACCGGCGCCGCCGCCCTGCCCCGCCGGGTCGCCATCGTCGCGGCGAACCGCATCCCGTTCGCCCGGTCGAACGGCGCGTACAAGACCGCGTCCAACCAGCAGATGCTCACGGCCGCGCTCGACGGCCTCGTCTCCCGCGCCGGCCTCGAGGGCGAGCAGGTCGGCGAGTTCGTCGCCGGCGCCGTCCTCAAGCACTCGAGCGACTTCAACCTCGCCCGCGAGACCGTCCTCGGCTCCAAGCTGTCGCCGAACACGCCGGCCTACGACGTGCAGCAGGCCTGCGCCACCGGGATCGAGGCCGTCATCCTCGTCGCCAACAAGATCGCCCTCGGGCAGGTCGAGTCCGGGATCGCCGGCGGCGTCGACACGACGTCGGACGCGCCGCTCGCGCTCAACCCCAAGCTGCGCCGGATCTTGCTCGAGGCCAACCGGCAGAAGACGACGCAGGGCAAGCTCGCCGCGCTGACGAGGATCCGTCCCGGACACCTCGCCCCCGAGCAGCCGCGCAACGCCGAGCCGCGGACGGGCCTGGCGATGGGCGACCACGCCGCGCTCACCGCCGTCGAGTTCGGCATCACGCGCGAGGACCAGGACGAGCTCGCCGTCCGGTCCCACCACAACCTCGCCGCGGCGTACGACCGCGGCTTCTACGACGACCTCGTCACGCCGTACCTCGGCCTCGAGCGTGACGACAACCTGCGCCCGGGCTCGTCGGTCGAGAAGCTCGCCACGCTCAAGACGGTCTTCGGCCGCGGCGACACCGCGACGATGACGGCGGCGAACTCCACCCCGCTCACCGACGGCGCGTCCGTCGTCCTCCTCGCGAGCGAGGAGTGGGCCGCCGAGCGCGGGCTGCCCGTGCTCGCCTACCTCGGCGCGTCCCAGGCGGCGGCGGTCGACCACGTCCACGGCGGCGAGGGCCTGCTCATGGCGCCGGTCAAGGCGGTGCCGCAGATGCTCGCCCGGGCCGGGCTGACGTTCGACGACATCGACCTCTTCGAGATCCACGAGGCCTTCGCCTCGCAGGTGCTCGCGACGCTCGCCGCCTGGGCCGACCCGGTCTTCTGCGTCAAGCGCCTCGGCCTCGACGGCCCGCTCGGCGAGGTCGACCGGAGCAGGCTCAACGTCAACGGCGGCTCCCTCGCCGCGGGCCACCCCTTCGCCGCCACCGGCGGCCGGGTCATCGCGACCGCCGCCAAGACCCTCGCCGAGCGCGGCGGCGGCCGGGCGCTCGTCTCCGTCTGCGCCGCAGGCGGACAGGGCGTCGTCGCCCTCGTGGAGCGCTGACCCCGGCGCCCACCCCAAGACGGCAGGCCGGCCCCGGGCGGGGGACCGGCCTGCCTTGGCGTTTGCAGCCGCCTCACCCGCAGGCCGACCGACCCGCCGTGC
>JBQGCR010000888.1:0-2281 GCA_052038585.1 Kineosporiaceae bacterium | reverse complement strand
GGGGGCGGGGGGCCGGCCCCCGCGGCCGCCCCCCCCCCGCCGGCCCCCCCCGCCCGCCCCCCGCCCGGGCGGCCCCCCCCCCCCCCACCGCCGGGACGACGTGCCGCTCGTCGGTGACGTCGAAGCGCACCTCCGTGGCCGGTCGCCCGTCGACCGCAGCCGCGCCCGCGCCGCCGCGGCGCGACCAGGAGGCGAAGTCGAGCTGCTCGATCACGGCGGCCCCCAGAGGTCCGCCGCCGACAGGGCCGGCTCCGACTGCGGCAGGGCGACGGTGTCGCGACCGGCCGCGCGGTCGTCGGCCACGGCCACGACGGCGCCCGTCCGGGAGGTGGCCTCCCTCTCCCGCCGCGGGTCCGCGGCGTCGCGGACCGACCACGCCTCGGGGTGGACGACGAGCCGGGCGGGTCGGGGCCGGGTGGCCGCCGGGTCGCGGGTCGCCGCGAGCCGGAGGAGCAGGGCGGCGCTCAGCGCGAGGGTCGCGCCGAGCGGCTGGGGGTCGCCCTCCTTGAAGACGTCGACGTACTCCAGCGTCGCCTGCTCCGTCCCGCTCGCGGCGGGCGCGAGCGGCACCGCGACCCCGGACGGGAGGTCCTCGAAGGCCGGCAGCGAGAGCATCTGGTCGCGGTCGGTGTCGCGGAACGAGGTCGGCGCGAACGACGCCGTCACCCCGGCTGTCGTCCCCCCGGTGAGGTTGGCGACCCGGACGGTGCACGTGCGCCCGATGCGGCGGCCCTGGACCCGTTGCAGGGCGTGCTCGAGCGGGACGAGGCCCTGGCTCCAGCGCACGGTGCCCATCGGGTGCACGACGGCCACGCCCCCGGCGGTGCGGGTCGGCGCGTCGAGGACGACGTGCGGGTCGTGGCCGCCGGCGCCGCTGACGTTGCCCGGCACCACCTCCGCCGCGACCGCGGCCGCCACCCGGTCGAGCAACGGCGGGTCCGGCGGACGGTCGGAGGAGCCGAGCACGAAGCGGTCGTTCCACGACGCCTTCGCCCCCAGGAAGCTGACCCGGACCCGTCCCCGCACCACCACCGGGCCGGGGGCGTCGAGGGTGCCGTGGAAGTCCACGCCGGCGAAGTCCACGCCGAGCGCCTCGATCTCCACCCCGCCGTGCAGCTCCACGTGGAGGTGGAAGGGGTCGAGCTGGGCGAGCAGGTCGAAGGACAGGAAGCCGTGCGCGGCGAGGAAGCCGACGTCGAAGCCGATCTCGAGACGCGCGCCGGCCTGGAACGTGCCGCCGGTGAAGGCGAGGTAGCCCTCGAAGCGGAAGGTGAGCGGCAGCGGGATGCTGGGCCCGAACGACAGCCGGCGCTGCTCGGGCAGCCCCGGGACCTGCGCGCGGTAGCCGGGGTAGAAGCCGCCGAGCGTGAAGAGCGTGTACGCCGGACGAGCCGTCGAGATGCGCATGGCCGCGGTGCCGCCGGCCCGGAAGATGCCCATCACGCGGCCCTCGACGGTGGCGAGGTCGACCGCGTAGTAGCCGCGGGGGACGTCGATCTCGCCGAGCACGTCGAGGCGCAGGTCGAGCATCGGCGGGACCGAGACCGCGCCCCTGCCGAGCACGAGCACCCGCCCGCGCGGGAGCTCGAGCAGCAGCACCAGCGAGAGCCGGAGCATGGAGGCACCGGCGACCTGGAGCCAGGTGAGCTCCGCCGACGGCCCGACCACGACCCCGCCCGGGGTCGGGCGGAACGTCTCGCGCACCGCGGGCAGGAGGCGTTCGCCCGCCCGGGGGTCGGCGGGGAAGAACAGCGCCAGCGCGGTGCCCTCGCGCAACCGCCGGCGCAGGGCGTCGGAGTCGACGCCCACGTTGACCCCGACGACACCTCCGACGCTGGAGATCTCGAAGCCGAAGCCGAGCTGGATGCCGGGGGTGAAGCGGGCGCCGAGCACGGCGACGAAGGAGACGGTCCCGCCCGGGCCGCCGTCGCGGGCGAGCCGCCCGAGCGCGCCGGCGGCGACGGCGCCGGCGGAGAAGGACAGGTGCCCGGTGGCTCCCTCGCGGTCGTCGGCGACGACGCACCCTCCGCGCCCCTTCGCGGGGCCGGCGTCGAGGACGCCGGCGAGCCCGTTCGCCGGCAGCAGGCCGACGAGCAGCTGCTCACCCAGCTGTCCACCCTGGGCCCGGGCCGTCGTCACGGCGGTGTGCTGGGCCTGGACCGCGAGCGGTCCGAGCGGCGCCCCCGACCGCCAGCCGGCGAGCATGCGCGGGTCGCCCGCGTGGATCGCGCGGGCCAGGTCGCCGGCCAGCCCCGGCAGCGGCGGCAGCGCCAGCGCCCGG
>JBQGCR010000887.1:0-4409 GCA_052038585.1 Kineosporiaceae bacterium | reverse complement strand
GGCGTCGTCCACGTCGAGACGATCGGCTACAAGCAGGACGGCACGGTCGTCTGCGTGTTCCGGCGCAAGGTCATGGTGCCCAAGCAGAGCTACCTCGACGCCCGCGGGGGCGACCAGCCCGGGCGGCCCGAACCCGTTGCGGCGCAGCCGAGGTCCTGACCGTCAGCGGGGGAGCACGCCCCAGCCGCGCAGCGCCTCGACGAGCCCGGGCGACGTCTCGACGCCGGCCAGGGCGGACGCGGTGAACCACCCGACGTCGCTCGCGTCGTCCCCCGCGGCGGGCGTGCCGGCGACCACGGCGCACTCGACGTCGACGATCCGGTAGACGCCGCCGCCCGGCGCGGCCCGCTCGACGACGCCGACGACGCGAAGCGGGCGCACGGTCAGCCCGGTCTCCTCGAGGACCTCGCGGACGACGGCGGCGGCGTCGTCCTCGCCGGCCTCGACGCGCCCGCCGGGCAGCGACCACGTGCCCTGCGCCGGCGGGTTGCGACGGCGCACGAGCAGGATGCGTCCCCCGTCGTCGTGGACCACCGCGCCGACGCACGGGACGACCGGTCCGGCGTCGCCGGGTGCGGTGTCGCCGGGGCCCGCGGTGCTCACGGCGCGATCCTCGCAGACCGGGCGGGACCGGGGTCCTTGACCCGGTGCGGGGCGAGGGGGGACCGTCGTGGCATGGGACGTCGCACCTGCCCCCGCTGCGGCAACGAGGTCCAGCCGCCCGGCCTGTGGTCGGACACCTGGCACTGCCCCGAGCACGGCGGCGTGGCCCCGCTGCACGAGGCGGTGCTGCCGTCGGACGAGGCGCTGCACGGGCTCGCGCGGGAGTCGACGGTGCCGGTGTGGGTGCCGTGGCCGCTGCCGCCGGACTGGCTCGTCACGGGGCTGCGGTGGGCCGGCGACGACCACAGCGGACCGGTCGCGACGGTCCTCGCCTGCTCGGGGCCGAACCCGCTGCCCGAGGCGCACCCGCTCGACCGCTCCGCCGACCTGCTCCTCGTCGCCGAGCAGCCCGGCGTCGGGCTCGGCGCCCGGCTCGCGGGCCTGGACGACGTCGACCCGGGCGCCGCCGTCTCGGAGGGCCCGCCGCACATGAAGCTCGAGGCGGCGGGGCACGACGTCCCGCTGTGGTGCGTCGGCGTCGACGACGCGGCCGCCTACGTCGGCGAGGCGCTCGGGGTGTGGCTGTGGGCGGTCGCCCGGCCGCACGCCGCGGGTGCGGTGCTGCTCGAGGAGTTCGCGCTGCTCGACCTGCGCGACCCCGGGCACGCGCTCGTCCTGCCCTACGGCGCGCTCTCGCCGCGGCTCGCCGACCCCGAGCCGTAGGGGCCGGGCCTGTAGCGTCGGGCCGGTGACGATCGACCTGCACGTGCACTCGACGGCGTCGGACGGCCGGACGCCGCCGGCGGACGTCGTCGCCGAGGCCGCCGCGGCCGGCGTGACGCCGTTCGCGCTGACCGACCACGACCCGACCGCCGGGTGGGCGGCGGCCGCCGACGCCGCCCGGCGCGCCGGCGTCCGGCTCGTGCCGGGCGTCGAGATCTCCTGCGACGTGCGGGGGATCGGGGTCCACCTGCTCGGCTACCTGCTCGACCCCGACGACCCGGCGCTGCTCGCGCTGTGGGAGCGCACGCGGGCCAGCCGCCAGGGCCGCGCCCGGCGGATCGTCGAGCGGATGTCGGCCGACCTGCCGGTGACGTGGGACGCCGTGCTCGCGCAGGCGCCGGACGGGGCGACGCTCGGCCGCCCGCACATCGCCGACGCCCTCGTCGCCGCGGGCGTGGCCCGCGACCGCGACGAGGTGTTCGCGACGCTGCTGCACCGGACCTCGCCGTACTACGAGCCGTACTGGGCGCCGCCGGCGGACGACGTCGTCCGGGCCGTCGTCGCGGCCGGCGGCGTCGCCGTCGTCGCCCACCCGCTCGCCGGGCGGCGCGGGCGGACCATCGGCGACGACGACCTCGCGGCGCTCGCCGGCGCGGGGATGGCCGGGCTCGAGGCCGAGCACCGCGACCACCGGCCCGACGAGGTCGCCCACCTGCACGCGGTCGCCGCCGACCTGGGCCTGCTCGTCACCGGGTCGAGCGACTACCACGGCTCGGGCAAGCCGAACCGGCTGGGGGAGAACGGGACCCGGCCCGAGGTGCTCGACGAGATCGTCGCGCGCGGGCGGGCCGACCTCGTCGTCGCGTGAGGGAGTCGTCAGTCGACGATGTCGACGAGGCTGCTGATCCGGACGGTCTCGAGGAGGAAGCGGATCATCCGCGGCGGGTGGAGCAGGCGCACCCGGTGGGTCGAGCGGGCCGCGAGCCGGGCGAGGAAGCCGATGCCGGCGGAGTCCATGAACGTCACGGCACGGCAGTCCACCTCCACGGGCAGCCCGGCCGCGAGGACGTCCGCGGCGGCGCTGAGCAGGTCCTCGGAGGCCCCGGCGTCGATCTCGCCGGCGAGCACGACGTGGACGACGTCCGGGTCGATGATGACGTGGACCGACCCGACGTCGCCGGGGTCCGGCTCCGCGTGCGGGGCGTCGTGGTCGCTCATCGGCTCCCGAACCTACAGCCCGCGAGACCTCGCCGCGTGCAGGGCCAGCGTGACGGCCGGGTCCGGCAGCCGCGCGACGTCCGGAAGGTCCGACGTGTCGTACAGGTGGCGCGCCCAGGCGGGCAGCGAGGCGAGCGCCAGCCCGGCGAGCGGAGCCCGCGGGCCGGTGAGGAGGGTCGCGAGCGCCGTCCGGGCCTGCGGCGTCGTCCACAGCTGCGCGGCCCGGGCCTCGACGGCCCGGCGCAGCCCCGCGGCGTCGTCCGGGACGGCGTCCGGCTCGAGGCCGACGAGCACGGCCGCGCGGACCTGCTCGGCGACGTAGGCGTCGGCCTCGGCGTCGTCGAGGTCCAGCCCGCCGCGCCGCACGACCGACAGGAACGACTCGACGCGGCACACGTGGGCCCAGACGAGCAGGTGCTCGGCGTCGGCGTGGAAGATCGCGTCCGACGTCGCGCCGCGGTGGCAGGCGAGCTCGGCGCGCAGCCGGGCGGCCGCCGTCGCGGCCTCCGCGAGGCTTCCGAACGTCGTCACCGCGAGGTACTCCCCGGCCCGCGCGGCGTGGGACCACAGGTCCTCCCGGCCGGAGCCGAGCATCGCGGCCGCCACGGGGTGCAGCGCCTGGAGGAGCACCGAGCGCAGGCCGGCCAGGCCGGTCAGCGGGTCGGCGTGCACGCGCCACGTGACGCTGCCCGGGCCGAAGAGGCCGGCGTCCGGGCTCGGCAGGCCGTGCGGCGTCGTGGTGCTCATCACGGCTACGGTGCCCTGAGTCGGTCGTGATCGCAGGGCGACAGCGGGCGAGAATGGGCCGGTACGGGTCGAGTCGGGCACGAGCGAAGGGGCCGTGGTGAGCCGCATCCTGGCAGTCGCCAACCAGAAGGGCGGCGTCGCGAAGACGACGACCGTCGCCTCGCTGGGCGCCGCGTTCGCCGAGCACGGGCTGCGGGTGCTCCTCGTCGACCTCGACCCGCAGGCGTGCCTGACGTTCTCGCTCGGCCTCGACCCCGAGGAGGTCGAGCCGAGCGTGCACGACGTGCTCCTCGGCCGGGTGCCCGTCGCCGGGGCCACGGTCGCCGCCGCGGACGGGCTCGACCTGCTGCCCTCGACGATCGACCTCGCCGGCGCCGAGGCCGCGCTGCTGCCGCGCCCGGGCCGGGAGTACGTGCTGCGGACGGCGCTCGAGGAGGTCGCGGGTGCGTACGACGTCGTCGTCCTCGACTGCTCGCCGTCCCTCGGCGTGCTCACGCTCAACGCGCTCACGGCCGCCGACGAGGTGCTCGTCCCGCTGCAGTGCGAGATGCTCAGCCACCGCGGGGTCGGCCAGCTGCTCGACACCGTCGCCGACGTCCAGCGGATCCTCAACCGCGGGCTCGTCGTGCGCGGGGTGCTCCCGACGATGTTCGACGCCCGGACGACGCACGCCCGCGCCGTGCTCGCCGACGTCTCCGAGCGCTACGGCCTGCCCGTCCTCGAGCCGCCGATCCCGCGGTCGGTCCGGTTCGCCGAGGCCCCGGCGGTGGGACGGTCGATCCTCGCGACGTCGCGCTCGTCGAAGGGCGCGCAGGCCTACCGTGACGTCGCCGCGGGGCTGCTCGCCGCCTGGAAGATCGGCGCGGGCCGCCGCCGCCGCGCGACGAAGCGTGCATGATCGCGCCCGTGGCGTGCATGATCACGCGACGTCGCTGACGGACGCACCCCGCACCCGGCGCGCGGGTGCGGGGTGCGGAGTCGGCAGGTCTCAGGCGTCGACGGACTCGCCCGTGGGGGCGGCGTCGCCGGACGCGGCGCCCTGGCCGCGGCCACGGCCACCGCGGCGACGACGACGGCGCGGGGCCGCGCCGGCCTCGCCGCCGGCGTCACCGGGCTCG
>JBQGCR010000886.1:0-8546 GCA_052038585.1 Kineosporiaceae bacterium | reverse complement strand
CGCGCAGCGCCCGCCGCCCGCCGGGCGGGTAGGGCTCGACGCCCGGGACGGGCTCGTGACCGCTGGTGTCCACGCGTGCTCCTCATGCCGCTGCTCGGGGGCGGACGCCACCCGTGTCCGTGTGATCGGCCCGCGGGGCGGGCCGCTTGATGCGCCGGAGGGCTCGTCTCAGGCGACGACCCGCAGCACCTCCTCGAGCGAGGTGACGCCCTTGCGGACCTTCGCGAAGCCGTCCGCCCGCAGGCTCTGCATGCCCTCGGCGAGCGCGACGTTCGCGATCTCCGACGCCGAGGAGCGCCCGACGGCGAGGCGCTCGACGTCCTCGGTCACTGTCATGACCTCGTGCAGCGCCACCCGGCCCTTGTAGCCGGTCTTCGCGCAGGCGGGGCAGCCGCCGGGCGCGTAGAGCGTCGGCGGCGCCTCCCCCGGCGCGAGCGGGAAGCGCGCCGCGGCGAGCTCGGCCGGCTGCGGGGTGTAGGCCACCTTGCAGCGCGGGCACAGCCGCCGGCACAGCCGCTGCGCGAGGACGCACTCGAGCGCCGAGCCGACGAGGAACGGCTCGATCCCCATCTCGGTGAGCCGGGTGATCGCCGACGGCGCGTCGTTCGTGTGGAGGGTGGACAGCACGAGGTGCCCGGTCAGCGCGGCCTCGACGGCGATCTGCGCGGTCTCGTGGTCGCGGATCTCGCCGATGAGGACGACGTCGGGGTCCGAGCGCAGGATCGACCGCAGCGCCGCGGCGAACGTCAGGCCGGCCTTGGTGTTGACCTGGACCTGGTTGACCCCCGGCAGCCGGTACTCGACCGGGTCCTCGACGGTGATGACGTTGATCGTCGGCCGGCTGACGATGTTCAGGGTGGCGTAGAGCGTCGTCGACTTGCCCGAGCCCGTCGGCCCGGTGACGAGGATCATCCCGTACGGCTTGGTGTAGCTGGTCTCGAAGCGGGTGAAGTTCGCGTCCTCGAAGCCGAGGTCGGACAGGGCGAGCCGGGCCGTGGAGTTGTCGAGGATCCGCATGACGACCTTCTCGCCCCACACCGTCGGCAGCGTCGCGACCCGCAGGTCGACCTTCTGCCCGGCCGAGGTCACCGAGAGCCGCCCGTCCTGCGGCACGCGCCGCTCGGCGATGTCGATGTCGCTCATGATCTTCAGCCGGGAGATCACGCCGGCGGCGATCGACCGCGGGGAGCGCATGACCTCGTGGAGCACCCCGTCGATCCGGTAGCGCACCCGCAGGTCGTGCTCCTCGGGCTCGATGTGGATGTCGGACGCCCGGTCCTGGATCGCCTGGGTGATGAGGAGGTTGACGTACTTGACGATCGGGGCGTCGTCGACGACCTCCTTGACCCGCGCGAGGTCCTCGAGCTCGTCGTCGTCGACGGCGAGCTTCGTCGTCAGGTCGTCGAGGTCGCCGTCGGCGCGGCAGAAGCGGTCGATCGCCGAGAGCAGGTCGTCGCGCGTCGCGACGACCGGGCGCGGCTCCATGCCCGTGAGGGACCGGACGTCGTCGAGCGCGAAGACGTTCGCCGGGTCCGCCATCGCGACGAGCAGGCGCCCCTCGTCGTAGCCGATGGCGAGGACGGTGTGCCGCCGGCACACCGCCGCGGGCAGCAGCGCGACGGCCGACCCGTCGACGCTGACCTCCCCGAGGTCGACGAACGGCAGCCCGACCTGCTCGGCGAGCGCGGCGACGAGCTGGGACTGGGTGATGACGCCGCGCTCGACGAGCACCCGGCCGAGGCTGCGACCGGCCTGCCGGCTCTCGTCGAAGGCCGCGGTGAGCTGCTCCGGCGTCACGCTGCCCGACGCGAGGAGGATGTCGTCCAGCCGGCGGCTCACGGGCGCGGTGTCCCGGGGGTCGTGCGGGGTCGGGGGCACGTCATACCCGCCGCCTCGGCAGCGGCCGTCCCTCGCTTGACGCAGGGTCAGCCGCTCGGCGTACGCCGGGTCATCCGACCGGGTGCACGCCGTCCCCGGACCGGCGGGCGAGCTCGGCCTCCCCCGCGGCCCTCATGTGCTCGATCGGCGGCTCGTGCCCGGTCATGAGGCGGACCTGCTCGCCGGCCTGGTGCAGGAGCATCTCGAACCCGCCGACGACGCGGCCGCCGCGTGCCGCCCAGGCCCGCGCGAGCGGGGTGGGCCACGGCGCGTAGACGACGTCGAGGAGCACGGGCGGGGGGCCCGGGAAGGCGTCGGGCAGCGTCCCGGCGAGCCCGGCGCTCGCCCCGGCCGGCACGGTGGAGACGACGACGTCGACGTCGAGCGCCGTCCACGCGTCCGCCAGCGGCGCGACCTCGGGTCGCGCCCCGAGGCGCTCGGCCGCGGCGAGCGTGCTCGCGGCACGGCCGGCCTCCCGGACCCGGAGCACGGGCTCGGGGCAGCCGAGGGCGAGCAGCGCCGCGACGGACGACGCCGCGGTGGCGCCGCCGCCGAGCACCGCCGCCGAGGCGACGTCCCGGGCACCGGCGTGGGTCAGGGCGGCGACGAGGCCGTGGACGTCGGTGTTGTCCCCGACGCCGCCGCCGGGTGCCGGACCGTCCGGCCACGTCACGGTGTTCACCGCCCCGACGGCGACCGCGAGGTCGCTGACCCGGGCCAGGAGCGGGATCACCGCCTTCTTCAGCGGCATGGTCAGCGACAGCCCGGCCCACGAGCCGTCGAGACCGGCGACGAAGGCGGGCAGCTGCTCCTCGGTGACGTCGTGGAGCCCGTAGTCCCACCCGTCGAGCCCGAGCGCGGCCCAGGCGGCGCGGTGCAGCACCGGCGACAGCGAGTGCGCGACGGGATGGCCGAGCACCGCGGCCCGGTGCGGGGCCGGGCGGCTCACCGGTTGGCCCGGTACCAGGCCTGGTACTCGAGGACGTTGCGGTCGTGCTCGGCCTTCGTCGTGGCGAACTTCGTCTCGCCGGTGTCGAGGTTCACCGTGACGAAGAACATCCACGGCCCCGGCGTCGGCGAGAGGACAGCCTCCACGGCGGCCCGGCCGGGGTTGCTGATCGCCCCCGGCGGCAGTCCCGCCCGCCGGTAGGTGTTGTACGGCGAGTCGGAGGCGCGCTGGGCGTCGGTCGTGTTCGCGTTGAAGATGCCCGTCGCGTAGCTCACCGTCGAGTCCATCTGCAGCGGCATCTGCACGGCGAGCCGGTTGGCGATGACGCGGGCGACCTTGCCGAAGTCCTCCTCCGACCCGCCCTCGACCTGGACGATGCTCGCCTCGGTGAGCACGGCCACCCAGCGCTCCTGCGGCACCCCGAGCTCGGTGAGCTCCTGCGTCGTGCGCCCGACCATCTGCTGGAGGGCCTCGGCGGCCGTGGTGCCGGGCTCGAACTCGTACGTCGCGGGGAACAGCCATCCCTCGGCGACGCCGCGGGCCTGCTCCGGCAGGCCGAGCGTCGCGGGGTCCTTCAGGACGGCCTCGAGGTCCTCCCGGGCGAAGCCGCCGCGGGTCGCGAGCAGGTCGACGACCTGGCTCGCGCGCCGGCCCTCGGGCCCCGTGACCCGGGTGACGATCCGGTTGGCCGGGTCGGCGAGGACGTCGATCGCCCCGGCGACGGACATCTCCTGGCGCAGCGCGTACGTGCCCGGCTGGATCGTCGCGACCCGCTCGTCGACGTCGGACTCCTCGACGAACCGCTTGACGGACAGGATGACGCCGCTGTCGACGAGGGTCTGGCCGATCGTGCTGCCGCTGTCGCCGGGGGCGACGACGACACGGACCTCGCCGGTGCCGGGCCCCGCGTAGTCGTCGGGGGCGGTGAAGGAGTCGTAGACCGGCTTGAGCCCGAACCAGGCGCCGCCGACGGCGGCGGCGAGGAGGACGACGGTCACGAGGAGGGTGAGGCGGCCACGGCGGCGTCGCTTCGTGCGGCGCACCCGCTGGGCCCGCTGCTCGCGCCGGGTCGCCGCCTCGGCGCGCGCCTGCGCCCCCGCGGCGGCGTGCGCGGCGGCGAGGCCGCCGTCGTGGTGGACCTCGTCGTGACGGGTCTCGTCGTGGTGCGGGTGGCCACCGGCCGCCTCGTCGTCCCAGTGCCAGTCGGCCTGCTCGACGGGCTCCTCGTCGGGGTAGTGGCCCTCGAGCTGTCCCTGACCGGTCCGGGTCACCAAGCCCTCACCCTCGACTCGCCCCCGCGCCGGGGCCCGGACCGTCCGGGCCCCCGTCCGGGACGACGAGCGACCCGGGTGGCCGGCCGGACGACCGTTCGGCGTCCAGCGCGTCCTGCAGGAACACCACGGCCGCCGCCTGGTCGACCACCGGCCTGGTCCTGCGCCCCCGCACACCGGCCTCGCGCAGGTTCCTGTGCGCCGTGACGGTGCTGAGCCGCTCGTCGACGAGGCGCACCGGGACGGGCGCCACGCGCCGCGCGACCTCGACAGCGTAGGCGACGGCGGCCCGCGCCGCAGGACCCTCGCGCCCCGAGAGCGAGCGCGGGTGACCGACGACGACCTCGACCGCCTCCCACTCCTGGACGAGCCGGGCGATGCGCTCGACGTCGCGTCGTCCCGTCACGTCCCGGGCCACCGTCTCCAGCGGCGTGGCGAGGACGCCGGCACCGTCGCTGCGCGCCACGCCCACGCGCACGGTGCCGACGTCGACCGCCAGCCTCACCCCGGGCCGCACCTGCTCGACCCGCCCCTACCCGCCGGTGACCTTCTGCCCAACGACGTGCTCGACGCGGCGCAGGGCCTCGCCGACCGCCGCGGGGTCGGTGCCGCCGCCCTGGGCGACGTCGTCCTTGCCGCCGCCCCCGCCGCCGAGCACCTGCGCGGCGACCCGGACGAGCTCGCCGGCGCGCACGCCCCAGCGGCGCGCCTCGTCGTTCGTCGCGATCACGACGACGGGGCGCTCCTTCGCCACGCCGGCGACCGCGACGACCGCGGGGCGGTCGGCGGGCATCCGGCCCCGCACGTCGAGGGCGAGCGTGCGGACGTCGTCCGCCGACACCGTCCCGGCGTCGTGGGTGACGACGGCGACGCCGAAGACGTCGGTCGGGGTGCCGGCGAGCCGCTCGGCGGCCGCGAGCACCTGCGCCGCGCGGGCGCGGTCGATCTCCTTCTGGGCGTCCCGCAGCTGCGCGACGAGCGAGGCGACGCGCTCGGGAAGCTCCTCGGGGCGGACCTTGAGCTCCTGGGACAGCTGCGCGACGAGCACGTGCTCGCGGGCGGAGAACGCGTGCGCGTCCGCGCCGACGAGCGCCTCGACGCGCCGCACCCCGGAGCCGATCGAGCTCTCCCCGAGCAGCTTGACCATGCCGAGCTGGCCGGAGCGGCGCGCATGGGTGCCGCCGCACAGCTCGCGGGCCCAGTCGCCGACGGAGATGACCCGCACCCGGTCGCCGTACTTCTCCCCGAAGAGCGCCATCGCCCCCGCGGCCCGGGCCTGCTCCTGCGTCATGATCTCGGCGTGGACCTCGAGGTCCTCGGCGAGCAGCGCGTTGACCTTGTGCTCGACGTCCGCGAGGACCGACACCGGCACGGCACCGGTCGCGTTGAAGTCGAACCGGAAGCGGCCCGGGCTGTTCTCCGAGCCGGCCTGGGTCGCCGTCTCCCCCAGCGCCTCGCGCAGCGCCTTGTGCACCATGTGGGTCGCCGTGTGCGACCGGCTGATCGCCTTGCGTCGCTCGATGTCCACGAGGCCCTGGGCGGCCATGCCGAGCCGCACCTCGCCGTCGAGGACGCGGGCGCGGTGGACGACGAGACCGGTGATCGGGGACTGGACGTCGTCCACCTCGACGACCGCGCCGTCGAGGACGATGCGGCCGGCGTCGGCGAGCTGGCCGCCGCCCTCGGCGTAGAACGGGGTGCGGTCGAGCACGACCTCGACGCTCTGCCCCGCGACGGCGGACGCCACGCCCTCGCCGTCGACGAGCAGCCCGGCGACGCGGGCCTCGGAGACCACCTCGTCGTACCCGGTGAACTCGACGGCCCGGCCGAGGGAGTCGGCCACCGATCGGTAGCCGGACGTGTCGTGGTGGCCGGTCTTCTTCGCCCGCGCGTCGGCCTTGGCCCGCTCGCGCTGCTCGCCCATGAGCCGGCGGAACGCGTCCTGGTCGACCGAGACGCCCTGCTCGGCGGCCATCTCCAGGGTGAGGTCGATGGGGAAGCCGTACGTGTCGTGCAGCGCGAACGCCCGCTCGCCGGACAGCGTCGACGACCCGGACTCGCGGGCCTGGCGCACCGCGACGTCGAGGATCGTCGTGCCGGCGGACAGGGTGCGCCGGAACGACTCCTCCTCCGCCGCGACGATCTGGCTGATCCGGTCGAAGCCGCTCTCGAGCTCGGGGTAGGACGCCTTCATGCGGTCCTTGCTCACCGTCGTCAGGTCGAGCAGGACGCTGTCCTCGACGCCGAGCAGGCGGACCGACCGGACCGCGCGCCGCATGAGCCGGCGCAGCACGTAGCCGCGCGCCTCGTTCGACGGCGTGACGCCGTCCCCGATGAGCATGAGCCCGGACCGGACGTGGTCGGCGACGACGCGCATGCGGACGTCGTCGTCGTGGTCGGCGCCGTAGCGCCGGCCCGACAGCTCCTCGACCCGCTCGATGACCGGGTAGACCTCGTCGATCTCGTAGAGGTTCTCGACGCCCAGGAGCAGGTAGGCGACGCGCTCGAGGCCCATGCCGGTGTCGATGTTGCGGTTCGGCAGGTCGCCGCGGACGTCGAAGTCCTCCTTGCTGCGCACCGCGGACAGCTCGGACTGCATGAAGACGAGGTTCCAGATCTCGAGGTAGCGGTCCTCGTCGACGACCGGGCCGCCCTCGCGGCCGTACTCCGCGCCGCGGTCGACGTAGATCTCGCTGCACGGCCCGCCGGGGCCCGGCACGCCCATGTGCCAGTAGTTGTCCTTGAGCCCGCGGCGCTGGATCCGCTCGTCGGGCAGCCCCGCGACCTTCTTCCACAGCGCGATCGACTCGTCGTCGTCCTGGTAGACCGTCACCCAGATCGACTCGGGCGGGAAGCCGTAGCCGCCGTCGGCCTGGGAGCGCGTGATGAGCTCCCAGGCGAGCTCGATCGCCCCCTCCTTGAAGTAGTCCCCGAAGGAGAAGTTGCCGTTCATCTGGAAGAAGGTGCCGTGCCGGGTGGTCTTGCCGACCTCCTCGATGTCGAGGGTCCGGACGCACTTCTGCACGCTCGTGGCGCGCGGGTACGGCGGGGTCTCCTGGCCGAGGAAGTACGGCTTGAACGGCACCATGCCGGCGTTGACGAACAGCAGCGTGGGGTCGTCGTAGAGCAGCGGTGCGCTCGGGACGACGGTGTGGCCCCGGCCGGAGAAGAACTCCAGCCACCGACGGCGGATCTCGGCCGTCTCCATGGCGGTGACCTTTCGGGTTTCGGACCTGCCGGCGGCTCAGCGCCGGCGCGAGGTGGGGTTCTCGAGCAGGTCGTGCGCGGCGGCGTCGTCGACGGTCCCGGCGTCCACGCCGAGGGCCAGCCGCAGCTCGGCCTCGCGCTCGGCCATGCCCTCGCGGACGACGTCGGCCATCTCCCGCACCGCGTCGGCGAGCGAGGACAGCGACCGGCCGACGCCCTCGGGCGTGTAGGCCTCGGCGGTGCGGCTCAGCTTGCGGACGACGAGCACGCCCGCGGTGGCGCCGAGGGCGACCCAGAACACGCGCTTCACGCCTGTCCCCTCGCCCGGCCCGTGCGGCGGCCGGCGCGCCGACCCGCCCCACGGCCGGAGACGGCCTGGCGGACGCCGTAGGTGAAGGCGGCGACCTTGACGACGGGCGAGCCGAGCGTCGCCGCGAAGAGCGTGGTCAGCGCCGACACGTTCGTCGAGACCTGGGCCGCGTTCGTCGTGATGGCGTCGACCTTGACCAGCTGGGCGTTCGTCGAGCTCACCGTCGTCGTGACCTCCGACAGGAGCGGCATGGCGCCGTCGGACAGGCCCTTGACGGTGTTGCGCGTCTCGTCGAGCACCTTGCCCAGCTTGATGAGCGGGTAGGCGAGGAACCCGACGAGCAGGACGAACGCCAGGGCCGCGATGAGCCCTGCGACGTCTCCGACGGACATGGCGTGTCCACACTCCCCTGCGGGTCCGGCCCGGTGTCCGGGCACGTCTGCGACGCCCGCGGCCGGGCGACTCCGCGACCCTACCCTGTGGTCACGACCGGCGGCGGCGCAGGACCGCCCGCAGCCGGGCGAGCCGGGTCGCGAGCTCGGCCTCCGCGCCGCGGCCCGCCGGGTGGTAGTAGTCGCGGCCGTCGAGGTCGTCGGGCGCGTACTGCTGGGCGACGACGCCGCGCGGGTCGTCGTGGGCGTAGCGGTAGCCCGTCCCGTGGCCGAGGGTCCTCGCGCCGGGGTAGTGCGCGTCGCGCAGGTGCGCCGGGACCGGGCCGCCGCGGCCGGCCCGGACGTCGGCCACGGCGGCGTCGATCCCGAGGTAGGCGGCGTTCGACTTGGGCGCCAGGGCGAGGTGGACGACGGCCTGCGCGAGGACGATCCGCGCCTCGGGCATGCCGATGAGCTGCACCGCCTGCGCCGCCGCGACGGCCGTCTGCAGCGCCGTCGGGTCGGCCATGCCGACGTCCTCGCTCGCGGCGATGACGATC
>JBQGCR010000885.1:0-6463 GCA_052038585.1 Kineosporiaceae bacterium | reverse complement strand
CCGTCCTGCGCGCCCGCGCCGCCCACCCCGTCGCCGTCCGGCTCCCGCGGGTGCGCCCGCAGGCGCCGCGCGTCGCACCGCACCACCTCGGGCTGCCGCAGCCCCCCGTGCGCCGGGGCCCGCCCGCGCTGCTCCCGGCCTGACCCGCCCGGCCGCCCGCCGGCGCCACGGCCCCCGCCAGTCCAGCCCATCCCCCCGCGGGCCCGCGCGCCCGCACGCACAACGGAGCAGTCATGGTCAACGCACGTCAGGCGAAGAGCGCCCGGGAGAAGGCCGCCGCCATGCAGGCGGAGATGGCCCGCAAGGAGGCCCGCCGCCGCACCCTGTTCATCAGCCTCGCCGTCATGGCGGCGATCGCCGTCGTCGTCGCGGCCGGCGTCATCATCCGGCTCGCCCAGGACGAGAACGCCGCCGCCCAGGGCGGCGACCAGGTCCCGAGCAACTTCGTCCGCAGCGGCGAGGACGGGCCCTGGGGCTTCACGGTCGGCCAGGCCGACGCCCCCGTGACCCTCGTCGCCTACGAGGACTTCCAGTGCCCGGCCTGCAAGAGCTTCGAGGAGCTCAACGCCGAGCAGATCGACGGCTGGATCGCCGACGGCACGGTCAAGGTGGAGTACCGCCCGATCTCGATCCTCGACCGCGCGTCGCCCGACGAGTACGCGACCCGCGCGATGAACGCGGCCGCCGCCGTCGTCGACACCAAGCCCGAGGCCTTCCCGGCGTACCACAAGGCGCTCTACGAGAACCAGACGCAGGAGGGCTCGCCGGGCCTGACCGACGACAAGCTCGTCGAGCTCGCCGTCGCCGCGGGTGCGGTCGAGGCCGAGGTGCGCCCGCTCATCGAGGACCGCGCCTTCGGCCAGTGGGTCGCCGACCAGACCGAGGCCGCGACCGCCGACGGCGTCCAGGGCACCCCGACGCTGCGGGTCAACGGGGAGACGCTGGAGAACTTCGCGCCGGAGACCGTCAAGGCCGCCGTCGAGAAGGCCACCGCCGGCAGCTGACCCGACCGCTCGTCGACGCGACGGCCGGGACGACGGTGGCAGACTGCGGCTGTGACGTCCCCCTCGCCCGCCCGCGTCTCCGGCATGCCGCCGTGGGTCCCGACGGCCGCGGCCGTCGTCGCGCTCGTCCTTCACCTGCTCGTCGGGGCGTTCCTCGTCCTGCCCGGCTGGGCGGTCCGGTCCGCCGCCGTCGCCGTGGTCCTCACCCTCGTCTGGGTGCTCGGCCTGGCCGGCCTGGTGCTCCTGTGGCGGCGCCGGTCGGTCGCGGTCCTCGCCGCGCCGGCGCTGACGATGGTCGCGGCCATCGCCCTGCTCGTCGCGACGCAGGACGCCTGAGCCCCGCCCGCCGGCGTCAGTCGTCGCGGGCGGTGCGGGTGTGCAGCGCGACGAGGGTCGCCAGGCGGCTCGCCTCCTGCTCGGCCCGGGCGCCGTCGGAGCGCTGGACGGCCATGACGTTGAGCGTCTCGCCGTCGGACAGGTCGAGCACCGCCCACGGCGGGCCACCGCCGAAGCGGACCTCGACGACCTGCGCCCACTCCAGGTCGCGGACCTCGACGAGGTTGCGCACGCGCAGCCCGCTCTCGCTCGGGACGGCGGCCACGCTCGCGAAGCGCCACAGGACGTAGGCGATGCCGAGGGCGACGCCGACGACGAGCAGCCGGTCGTACCACTGGAAGCCGAGCGGTCCGGCGCCGGGCGAGAAGACGGCGAGCAGGGTGAGCGCGACGAGCTGCGCGGCGCCGACGCCGAGCGCGACCTGGCGCGACCGGAACGGCCGGACCGGTGCGTGGAGGGCCGCGCGGCGCTGCTCCGGGGTGCCCCTCACAGCCGGCACGCGTGGATCCCGGTGACGAGGATCGCCCGCGCCCCGAGGTCGTAGAGGTCGTCCATGACGAGGTTCGTCCGGTCGCGGCGGACCATGGCGCGCACGGCCACCCAGCCCTGGTCGTGCAGCGGCGAGACGGTCGGGGACTCCAGGCCGGGCGTGATCGCGCAGGCCTTCTCGACGAGCTCGACGCGCACGTCGTAGTCCATGAGCACGTACTGCCGGGCGACGAGGACGCCCTGCAGGCGCCGCACGAGGACGTCGACGCGGGCGTCGTCCGCGGCGTCCTCCCGCCGGACGAGGACCGCCTCGGAGTGCAGGATCGGCTCGCCGAAGATCTCCAGGCCCGCGGTGCGCAGCGTCGTGCCCGTCGAGACGACGTCGGCGATGACGTCGGCGACGCCGAGCTGCACCGCCGTCTCGACCGCGCCGTCGAGCCGGACGACGGTGGCGTCGACGCCACGCTCGGCGAGCCAGGTCTCGAGCAGGCCGGCGTACGACGTCGCGATGCGGCGCCCGGCGAGGTCCTCGGGACCGGCCACGGTGCCGGGGCGGGCGGCGAAGCGGAAGGTCGACCCGCCGAAGCCGAGGCTCATGACCTCCTGCGCCCGCACGCCGGAGTCCAGGAGCAGGTCACGGCCGGTGATCCCGAGCTCGAGCGTGCCGGACCCGACGTAGACGGCGATGTCCCGCGGCCGGAGGAAGAAGAACTCGACGTCCGCCTCGGGGTCCTGCAGGACGAGTTCGCGGCTGTCCCGGCGCTGCTTGTACCCCGCCTCGCGGAGCATCTCGCTGGCGGCCTCGGACAGCGACCCCTTGTTGGGGACGGCGACGCGCAACATCGGGTGGTGGCCTCTCGGGGACGGTCGTTCGGTCGTACGGTCGGTCGTGCGGGGGCGGCTCAGAGGTGCTCGTACACGTCCTCGAGCGTCAACCCGCGGGCGAGCATGAGCACCTGGAGGTGGTACAGCAGCTGCGAGATCTCCTCGGCGGCCCGCTCGTCCGACTCGTGCTCGGCGGCCATCCACACCTCGGCCGCCTCCTCGACGATCTTCTTGCCGATCGTGTGGACGCCGGCGTCGAGCTCGGCGACGGTGCCGGACCCCGCGGGGCGCGTCCGGGCCTTCTCGGCGAGCTCGGCGAACAGGCCGTCGAACGTCTTCACGCGTCCAGGGTAGTCGCCGCCGGGGCCGCGTCCCGCAGCAGCACCGCGGTGGCGACCGCCGCGACGGTCGCCTCGAAGCCCTTGTCCTCCGGGGAGCCGGGCAGCCCGGCCCGGTCCAGGGCCTGCTGCTCGGTGTCGCACGTGAGCAGCCCGAAGCCGACCGGGACGCCGGTGCGGACGCTGACGTCGGTCAGCCCGGCGGTCGCGCCCTGGCACACGTAGTCGAAGTGCGGGGTGCCGCCGCGGATGACGACGCCGAGCACGACGACGGCGTCGACCCGCGGCGCGAGCCGGGCCGCGGCGACGGGCAGCTCGAACGAGCCGGGGACGACGAGCTCGACGACGTCGTCGACCCCGCACTCGGCCAGCGCCCGGCGGGCGCCGTCGCGCAGGCCGTCCATGACCTGCTCGTGCCAGGACGAGCTGACGACGGCGACGCGCAGCCCGCGGCCGTCGGCGGTCAGGGTCGGGGCTCCGGAGCCGCTCATCGGGGTCCTTCCTCGGAGGGTGCGGTCCCGGTGTCGCCGGGCTGGGCGGGGGCGTCGTAGGCGTGGCCCATGAGGTCGCGCTTGGCGGCGAGGTAGGCGGCGTTGTGCTCGCTCTGCCCCACGGCGAGCGGGACCCGCTCGGCCACCTCGACGCCGTGGGCCCGCAGGCCCGCGACCTTGGCCGGGTTGTTCGTCAGGAGCCGGACGGCGCTGAGGCCCAGGTCGGCGAGGATCGCCGCCGCCGCCCCGTACTCGCGGGCGTCGACGGGCAGGCCCTGGGCGGTGTTCGCCGTCACGGTGTCGTGCCCGGCGTCCTGGAGCTCGTAGGCGAGGAGCTTGGCGAGCAGGCCGATGCCGCGCCCCTCGTGGCCGCGGACGTAGACGACGGCCCCGCCGCCGGTCGCGACGTCGGCCAGCGCGGCGCGCAGCTGCGGCCCGCAGTCGCACCGCTGGGAGCCGAGGGCGTCCCCGGTGAGGCACTCGGAGTGCACGCGGACCCGCGCGCCCCGCGCCGGGACCTGCCCGCCGAGCAGGGCGACGTGGCCCTCGCCGGTGAGCAGGTCGCGGTAGCCGACCGCGCGCAGGTCGCCGTGCTCGGTGGGCAGCACGGTGTCGGCGACGCGCTGGACCCGGGGCACCGCCGTCGTCCGGGGTGCCGGCGCCGGGCGGTCCTCGGTGCGGCGGCGGTACTCGACGAGGTCGGCGATGCTCACGAGCGGCAGCCCGCGCTCGTCGGCGAGCCGGCGCAGCTGCGGCAGCCGGGACAGCTCGCCGTCGTCCTCGACGACTTCGGCGATGACGGCGACCGGGGTGAGCCCGGCGAGCCGGCACAAGTCGACGCCGGCCTCGGTGTGGCCGGCCCGGACGAGCACGCCGTCGTCCTTGGCCCGCAGCGGGAACAGGTGCCCGGGCCGGACGAGGTCGCCCGCCGTGACGTCCGGCGCGGCGAGCAGCCGGGCCGTCGTCGCCCGGTCCGTCGCGCTGATGCCTGTGCCGACGCCCCGCGCCGCGTCGACGGAGACGGTGTAGGCCGTCTGCCGGGCGTCCTCGTTGCGCGCGACCATCGGCGGCAGCCCGAGGCGGTCGGCGCGCTCCTCCGGCATGGGGACGCAGAGCACCCCGGAGGTGTGCCGGACCGTCCAGCCGATCCACGCGGGGGTCGCGAGCTCCGCGGCGAGGATGACGTCGCCCTCGTTCTCGCGGTCGGCGTCGTCGACGACGAGCACGGGCAGCCCGGCCCGCAGGGCCTCGAGCGCCTCCTCGATCGTGTCGAGCCCGATCGCGCCAGGGGCCGTCCCGGTGTCGAGCACGGTCACGACGCCACCTCCTCCAGGGTCGGGGCCTGCCGCTCGGTGCGGGAGACCGTGAGCCACACGACGAAGCCCCAGACGACGAACGCCCCGTAGACGAGGTAGAGCACCGCCGAGGGGTAGAGCTCCGCCCGCAGGAGCAGCGGGACGCCGACGACGTCCACGCCGATCCACACGAGCCAGAAGTCGACCCAGCCGCGGGCCATCGCGTACGTCGCGAGGAGCGAGCCGGTGAAGATCCAGGCGTCCGCCCACACCGGCTCGAAGGAGCCGAGCGCGCGGAACAGCGGGGTGAGCAGGAGGACGCCGGCGACGGCGACGACCGCCATCGCGGCGCGCTCGGGCCACGTCGCCCACCGTGGGCTGACGGCGGGACGGCCGCTGCCGCGGGAGCGGGTCCAGCGCCACCAGCCGTAGGCCGACACCGCGACGAACATGACCTGGCGGCCGGCCTGCCCGAGGAGGTTCTCGCCCTGCGGGGTGTTGAACGCCGCGCCGAGGAAGACGGTGAAGAGCAGGACGTTGCCGACGATGCCGACCGGCCACGCCCACACGCGGCGGCGCATCCCGCCGACGGCGCTCGCGAGGCCGAAGCCGTTGCCGACGATCTCGCGCCACAGGACGTGCTGCGAGCCGATCGTCAGCTGCGCGTCGAGGACGGTGGTGAAGACGCTCACGACGTCCCCTGCCCGCCGCGCCGGGCGACGAGGCGCTCGACGTACTTGGCGAGGACGTCGACCTCGAGGTTGACCAGCTCGCCGACGGCACGCCGGCCGAGCGTCGTCCGGGCGAGCGTCTCCGGGATGAGGCTGACGGTGACCCGCGCCTGTCCGCCGGGGAGGTCCTCGACGGCGGCGACGGTGAGGGAGACGCCGTCCACGGCGATCGAGCCCTTCTCGACGACGTACGCGGCGAGGTCGGCCGGGACGTCGACCCGGACGAGCTCCCAGTTCTCCCCCGGCACCCGCTCGGCGACCTGGCCGACGCCGTCGACGTGGCCCTGGACGACGTGGCCGCCGAGGCGTCCGCCCGCGGCGACGGGGCGCTCGAGGTTGACGACGGTGCCGGCGCGCAGGGTGGCCAGCGACGTGCGGCGCAGCGTCTCGAGCATGACGTCGGCGGTGAAGGTGTCGCCGTCCTGCTCGACGACGGTGAGGCAGATGCCGTTGACCGCGATGGACGCGCCGTGGGTCGCGTCGCTCGTGACGACGGGCCCGCGGACGGTCACCCGGGCGGACTCGCCGCCGCGCTCGAGGCGCACGACCTCCCCGAGCTCCTCGACGATGCCGGTGAACATGGCCTCAGTTCCTCTCTGCTGCAACGGGTCCGCACACGAGCAGGACGTCGTCGCCCAGCCGGTGCAGGTCGGTGAGGGCCAGACGGGCGATGCCGGCCATCGAGGCGACGCCGAGGTCGGCGACCGCCGCGGTGCCGGAGCCCAGGAGGGCGGGCGCGACGTACGCGAGCACCTCGTCGACGAGGCCGGCGGCCCAGAAGGCCGCGGCCAGGCGCGGTCCGCCCTCGAGCCAGACGTGGGTGACGCCGGCGTCGGCGACGGCGGCGAGCACCTCGCGCGGGTCGCGGCTGCGGACGTGGAGGGTGGGCGCGGCGTCGTCGAGGACGCGGGCGCCGGCGGGGACGTCGCGCAGACCGGCGACGACGCGCAGCGG